>NZ_JAMQOQ010000007.1 GCF_031624635.1 Halogeometricum sp. S3BR5-2
GCGGGTTCGAGGTAGCGTACGAACTGGGCGTCAGACTGGAGGAGGGGACCGTCGAGCTCCGACCCGACCGGTTCGACCTGGACGAACTCGATGTCGTCTACGACCCGGTGCGCTTCGAGGTCCGGTTCGATATCCCGGAGCTGTGTACCCCGTCCGTCTGCATTCCCGGCTTCCTGGGCCTCGACGAGACGTGCCTCCCCCAGATCTGCTTGTTCGAGACCGATCCCGACCTCTCGTTCGTCCTGGACCTCGGTGGCATCGTAGAGTCGGAGGTGTCGGCACTGCTGGCGGCGCACGTCGAGTTCTTCGAGAATCCCGACCGGACGCCCGGGATGACTGACCTCGACGCATACGACGACGACGTGCTGGACGCATGGCACGTCGTGATCGAGCCGGTCACGTTCGACATCGACATCGTGGACTTGGCGGACACGGTCGGGAACGCTCTGGAAAAGCGACTAGGCGACGAGATCCAGTCCCTCATCGACGCGATTCCGGGCGCCTCGCAGGTGATTTCGGCCGCAGCCGTCTTCGACTTCCTCCGCGACACCTTCGACATCTTCGACGACCTCCAAGAGGCGATCCACGACGAGTTCGAGACGGGAGCCAGCCTCGGCGGGACGATCCTCTTCGAGCTGGCCGAGCAGTTCGCCCGCACGAAGCCCATCACCATCCCGACGCCGTTCCCCGCCGCAGAGGACGACCCCGAGACGGCGGCGGAGGAGGGCCGGGACGTCGTACTCGTGCCCGTGCTCCTCCCGCTGGAGCGCCCACGGGTGGAGGTGACCGACGAGGAACTGATCGTTGGTCTGGACGTGGGGGTGGAACAGTGACGCTTCGAGCCAACCGGCACGTCCTAGCAGCGACCCGTGTAGACAGCGGTGCGCTGACTCAGGTCGGCGTCGTGCTCCACCGGTTCGACGAACCCGGGACGTACCAGTGCCGGGTCTTTCGCGGCGAACGGCTCGCAGGGCGCTGCTTCGTCGTCGTCGACCCCGAGGCCGGGGCCTCGGACGCGACCGTCGACCTCGCCAAGGTCGGACACGACGGTTCCACGCCGTCGACGGGCGCCATCGAGGCGGACGACCCGACGTACCGCGTTCATCCGAACGGGGTCGTCATCTTCCACGTCTCGCGCGGCTCGGGTAGTTACCACGTGGTCGCCAGCCGACCACGGGACGGCGGCGAGGGGTTCGAGACGGTGTTCGACAGCACCAGCCTCGGTACCGACGACGTCTTCCTCGCCCGACCGATACGACCGGGCCGCTACACGGTGACGAACGCTCACTCGAACGCGGAGGGCGAACTGATAGTGACCCGTCCCGAGAAAGGTGACCTGTTCACGCCGCGAGTGCCGGTGTCCGCGACGATCGGTGGTACTGTCGACCCCGAACGCGTCGAGACGGTCGCCGCGCAGGGCGTCGCGTACCGCGTCGAGCGCCGCGCTCGTGTCGTCGTCGAACACGAGGCGGACCTCGAGTCCGACCGCGGGGACGGAGACCGGGAGCCAGTGCGACCCCGTCCTCGGCCTCGTCCCGGCCGATCCATCGTCGGATGGCCGCCGTCCGACGACCGCTTCACGCTCGTCCATCCTGAGATCGGGGAGCGTTCGGACGCGATTCCGGTGGACGTGATCGAGTCGATTGGTGAGGCGAACGCTGAGGGACTGGCGAGTGTGGGCGTCAGGTCGGTGGCCGACCTCGCCCGGATGAACCCCGCATCCGTCGCACGTGCGATCGACGCGAGCCCCGAACGGGCGAGCCGGCTTGTCGAGACGGCCCAGCTCGTGACGCTCGGCGCGAGCTCGACCACCGCTGACCTCCTCACACGGCTCGGCGAGACCAGTCGGACGATCACGGGAGCGGACCCCGAGGACCTCCTCAAGCGGATCCGAACGGGGATTGCCGAGGACGAGCTCCCGGAATCGGACGGCTTTGACCCGGCAATCTCGGAGTTAGGGCCCCTCGTCGCGAACGCCAATCGGTTCGGAGCGCATGACTAATGGAGGGCGATTATCGGAGTGGCCCCCAATCAAGATAGTCGCGACGAACTGGCCCGCTAGGGTGACCGTCGTGGTCGACTGCAATCCGAAGAGAGATGCGAGTGGGATGGTTATTTTCGACGACACGTAGGGAGAAGTATATACGTGTGAGTCGCCTCTATATTCCTGAGGGGCACTCCCCACATCCCCCCACCCCCGATACGCCCCTCACTCTTCCTGTTGGCTAATTCTGCAGTAGATTTTAACCCGAGTCGCGGCAGCGATTACTCAGCACTCATCTAGGGGTCGGGTCATATTCTACTGTCTCGTGTCGCCAGCATCTGGCCATCGTGTTCTAGGCAATAGTCAGTGCTAAGGAGTACTTACTCCCGGTCCCGGTAGCGAGTATCGGAAAGCGACTGAGCCTCTGCTCCGCCGGATTCAACGCCGTGGTCAAATCGCCGTGAGTCATACAGCTGTTGAAACGCTCTTTTTTTGCGCCGTGAGGGGTGCGGCGCATTCTGGTCTGACAGAAAGCGTCGTGGTGAATCCGATGGCAACCAGTGACTCATCGGCCTCCTTCGAGGAGACCGACACGCGAACAGACGAGATGCACAGTACGATCGAAGCATGGCTCGACGACCTCGTTGACGATGTCGATGCGGCGCAGGCCAGCGACGAGTTCCAAGAGTGGCTCGACATCCAGAGTCGCTTCCACGACTATTCGCACCGAAATACGCTGCTCATCAAACGCCAGTGTCCCCAGGCAACGAAGGTCGCCGGCTACAACACGTGGCGAAACGACTTCGATCGGCACGTCCAAGAAGGCGAACAAGCGATCTGGATTTGGGCACCGATCATCACCAAGCGATGTCCCGAGTGCGAAAATTCGCCCAGCTACCACGAGAGAACTGATTGTGAGTACGACGAGACGCCGCCCGAGGAGTGGTCGAAAGGTCTCGTCGGGTTCAAACCAGCACCAGTCTTCGACGTCTCCCAGACAGAGGGAGAACCGCTTCCTGAACTGGAGACCGCAGCGTTTGGCGATGCCGACGACCTAGTGCCAGCGCTCAAAGATGCAGCTGATGAACTCGGTGTAACAGTACGTATCGTCGACGTTGACGACTGGGACCATGGCGACGCGAAGGGCGTCTGCAAGCAACGAAATCTCCACGAGCTCCAGCCAGTTGTCGAAGCGAAAGCCCGAGCGAACCAGGCAGATCTCGCTGTCACATCGATCCACGAGTACGCCCACGCACTGCTCCATTTCGATATCGAGAATGAACCCGAACGGGCAAAACGCGAGGTCGAAGCAGAAGCCGTCGCGTACATCGTCGGCCGGTATTTCGGCCTCGACACAAGCGGGTCTGCGTTCTATCTCGCTGCGTGGCAGGGTGATGACTCGGAGGTGATTCAAGAGCGCCTCGGTCGTATCAGTTCCACCGCTCAGGAAATCATCAGCACAGTCGTAGAGGACTGAAAACGCAAGTTATAGTTAACCAACATTCGAAGAAAGCGGTACTCGTTGTTGGTTAAGAGAGTTGTGAGGTGGTCTCTTCACGCAGATTTCGTCCTGATACAGCCGCTACAGACAGACGGTGAACTTACCACCTCAGCGGTCGCGTAACAGCACATGGAGGAGGAGAATGAGACAGCGTCAAGCGGAAAAGACATGGGGACAGGGATGGCGATTGGGATTGCAATCGGAGTCGGTATTGGTTCTGCGACGGATAATCTCGGACTGTGGATCGCGCTTGGAGTGGCACTTGGTGCTGCGATCGGAGCTGGATTGAGTAGCCAGAAATAGAGACTATGGTTCTGATTGAGTAGTGTGCAGGCTCTACTCCGTAGTCCTGTGCGTTGGCTGACGTTGACTACTATAGATAAGTTTGCGACCCATGTAATGGATTTTTGAATGAGTTCACTGCGATTTTGAACGGGAGTATTGTACAAGCGTTAAGTTCCGGTGCGAAAACAACTAGAGACTATGGCATACGAAGATCTTGACAAACAGCTCATCAACGCGCTTATTGGGAATGGACGGGCGAGTCTGCGCAGTCTTTCTGAGGAATTGGATGTCTCGGTGACAACAGTCTCGAATCACATTAACGATCTCGAAAATGAGGGAGTGATTACCGGGTATACGCCGATACTGAACTATGAGGATCTTGGATACGAAGCAACCGCCGTGCTACAGCTCAAAGTTGAGGGACAGGCGCTCTCGGACGTTATTAGACGGCTACAGGAGCACAAGCAGATAACGACGGTATACGAAACGACAGGGGAATTCGACATTATCGGTATTGGCTCATTTCGAGACACAGAGGACGTTAACCAGACGATCAAGCAGCTACTGAACGACGCAACTGTCCGGCAGTCTTCAACTGCGATCGTACTGAACAAACCGGTAGAGAATGAACAGTTTAAGCTTGATGTTGAATGAGCTGCCCGATCTGCAATGATCGGGTGCCGACCATTTCTTCTTCAGTCATTAGTACCCAAGATATGACTCAGTAGTTGGCCACAATCGGCATTCACTGGACGCCGTTATCCCCTCCAATGGCCCGTGCAAACGAGACTACCGAAGAAAGTCTGAGAAACGCCTTAGAGTACGTTGAGGAAGAAGAAGCAGAATACTGGATTTGGACCGCACTTCAGCAGCTCGTGTCGGGGTAGCAGTAAGTATCAGACGGGTCCGCTCGTATTACACTCTGGCTGTAGTCGTTGAAGTCATGAAGACCTCAACCTTCTCCCTGCATTCCGAAAGTAGGCTCTCGTACAAGGAATCGAAGTTTTCGATAAAATCGACAGAACCGTGGTGATTCAGTGCATTCGGGTCTAAATCATCTTGGCTCACGTCATTTGGTCGGGATATAACATCTACCGAAATACCTAAATCAGATAAATTCTCCTGTGCGTCCAATGTTGCAGAGTCTTCATGAAGGTCGTCTGGATACGATCCGGTAGTCAAGTATATGTATTGTATCTCGAGTTCACTGTATCGGTTCTGTAGGGCGTGAAGTTGTAATATGACGTTGTGCTTGTTACGGAGCTTCGAAGAATTGACTTCATTTTCAGCAGTTGTCTCTATAACTACTACCTGTTGGTTTTCGTAGTCACTCAAAACAATATCTAATTCTTGACTCATCTTCATCGGGCCTTCACATCGGCAGTTCAGTTTGACCTCTTCAAAATCAAAATCTACGTTAAGCTGAAAGGCAATTACAGCATTGAACAGGAACTCACCTTCGTCTTCTAACCCGAGTGAGTCCATTTGTCCTTCGTGACTGGCTATGAAATCATCATCTGTTTCGACCTCTGACGGTGGGTCTGACCCTGTCGCCAGTTCCAGTATATCGTAGTCTTCGAACTCACCGGGGATTGTGTAATCCACAGGAATATCGTGCAAGAGTCCGCTACCACCCAACATCCACAGATAGTTCGGATTCTCCCTTACTTTATCGGAGAACCAAGAAGACATGTACTCTTGACAGTCTTCACAGGCCTCGCTCGTACTTTCTTCTGCATATTCGATTGTATCAGGAACCTCAATATCTCTTCGTCCTTGCTCCATTGTTCTCGGGAGATTCGAGTGACCGGAATTGAATCCAAGTAGGGATTTTGACGGACAGACACCACAATTTCCATAGGCGTGGCCGAGGTGTGTCAAGGGATCTCGAACCTTCCCTCGACCATACGGGGTAGCGGCGTCATTTGGACACCAAATTGACGCAATCAGGTCGTCGTCTAAAATGACATGAGACAAGTCTCCCTGACCACTCCACCCCTCGTAATAGAAGGAGAACAGCCCTAAACGACCAATGTCGTCGAAGACGTTTCGTTCAGAAACGTGGTACTCTTCTGAATCTCGCGTGATTACTCCATTCTCACGTAGGATACTCAAAAAGGCTGTTTGGAGTCTTTCCCCATCCGAATCCGGAATGAGATTGAACGAATCAGCTGTTAATTGCTCTTCTTCCGGCATTCACAGTAGTATCCTGCAACAGCGGAGTGTACTTCTCTATACCGTCTAAATCGTCCAAGTCGTAAACCGTCTCAACGAGTTGTTTCGTTTGAGTGTTCTCGTATTCGCGTAGAACCTGTTTCAAGATAGCCCGCTCTTCCCGAGTTAGAGTTGAGCCTTCATAGTCGCTGTTAGACTCATAACGATAGTAGGTACCATTCTGTGAACGGCCTGATAACTCCCGTATCTCGTCACCGTCCATATCCTGCAAGGCGTCCACTATGTCTTCAGAATACGGGCCGTAGTGATACTTTATGTACTTGATGTTAGAAATTTGCCTATCACGGCCAATGTATGATTCTCGGTCTGCCAAGTAGAGAAGCTTCACTATCTTGGTTCTGGTGAGTGCATTACCCGAGAAGTGACTCACGAGGTACTCAATCATATCGTTGAGTTTAGCCTTCTCGGGCATTGTCCTATGATGAAATCAAACCTACTTCCTGAAATGCTTTGTTGTGTATTGGTACGAATCCACACCTCTGAAAGTTACACGGCGAATACATAGACTACCACTCAATGCAGTCCTCTATTTGGGAAAATGATAGCGTGATTGGCACTGTCTAGTTAACCTCCTGAGCTGGCGTTCGACCATCAAGCGATTGATGCGGTCGCTGAAAATTATAGTAATGAACGAACACTGCAAGCCATTGGCGGACGCTCAGCCGACTGCCCACCCATGAATTGTGGAAACGGTCGACCCTCATTTTGAACGTGTGAAACCACTTTTCGATGAGGTTTCTCTCTGTATAGTCAACCCGACCGTTCACACCTAATCGAGAGAAGGCAGTCCGATAGCCGAAAGCATCGGCCAGAAACACCGTGTCTGAACAATCGTGTTTCTCACAAACTCCGTGGAGAAACGCAGCCGCCGGATCAGTTCCGTGACGTTCGAACAACGCAACGTCAAGGATTACTTTTGTATCGAGGTCTATTGCAGCGTACAACCAAGACCACTTGCCGTTGATTTTGACAGCGGTCTCGTCAACTGCGACCCGCCTTGGCTGCGCCTTCGGCGGGTCTGACACGCTGTCAGCCAACCGATGTACCCACTGGAAAATCGCTTGAAACGAGCGTTCTACGCCGAGAAGATGCAGAATCGCTTCTGTCTCTCTGAGCGAAAGACCGGCAGCATGGAGTCGGACGGCGAACGCCCTGACGGGCGTCCCCAGAACCCGAAGGGTTCTGGTGTGCGAACGAGACGCGAAGCGTCTCGTTAACGTCGCCGTCCGCTCCCGCTGCCAACATTCAAGCGTAGAGGTGGCTAAACTCTGCTTGAGCAGGTCTCTGAGTAGCATGAATTACTAGCTCTTCGACCTGCTCGTTCCTTATCTAGACAGTGCCATTTTACTTTATCTCTCCGAGCGCTGACGGTGACGGCGGCGCCCCCCAAGACAGGACAGCGTGTCCTGAGTGTCCTGTTGTGTCCTCCCCCCGGGGAGAGGACACAACAGGACAGAGATTCGGGAGTTAGAGCGCTTACAGGTGGTATTTTTAGAGGGCACCCGAAGTGTGTCCTGGGTGTCCTGGGTGCAAACCGAATCTATCGAGCGTGCGAGCGAGCGTGTGCACGGGTGCACATACGTGCGCTCACGCTATAGATTCCGATTAGGGGAAGGACACCCAGGACACGTCAGTACTCTTACCACCGAACACCCGCAACACCGCCCGTAGCGCCTGTTTTCACGGCCGGCCTCTGTCCTGGGTGGGAAAGGATACGCCACCCGCACCACCCACATAGAACGCCTTGGACGTCGCCAGAGACGCCTCTACGCGACGGATATGACGGTGTCCTCCTCCGGGGGAGGACAGAGGCAGGACAAAACACACGGCCGTCGCGACGATGTCGACACCCGACGCTTGACAGTCGGTGGCCGGCGAGAGAAGAGAGAACAGTTCGGTGCTACTGCCCGTCGCCGCTGTCGGGGAGAGCTTCGGTCTCGCCGTCGCTCTCCTCACGGCGTGCGAAGAACCGCTCGGCGTGGTAGTGGCGTACCGCCAAGGTCCTCGGTGAGATCGGCACGGACGTCCTCCCGGAGGTCCTGGATAGCTTCACTGGCCTCGGCTCCCCCCGTACGACTTGGTGCGAGACGACCCGTCAGGAGCCGGCGACTGCGTCCTGTTCCGGTCGTACCTCGAACCAGAACCCTCGGCCGTCGATGAAGCCGCGAAGGGAGCGAAGGCAGACGCGAGGCGGTTAGCAGAGTGGGTCAAGGCCAAGAAGGTGAAGAAGGCCCGCGGGGACATCATCTTCCACGCTGTCGAGAACTTCGAGGACTGCGACGGCGAGCGTGCGAAGAAGCTCCTCGACATCGCCGCCCGGCAGGGGTGGTTGATCGGGACTCCCGAAAGCGACTACGAGGCGAACGTCTGAGCGGCGGCCTTCCGCCTACGCCTCGGCTCCGTCTTCGCTCGCGCTGTCGCCAGCGGTGAGTGGGAGTTCGACGGCTATCTCGTCGTACCAGACAACCGGGCGCTTCGGTTTCCCGGGGCCGTCGGTCTCGAACTTGATGAGGTCCAGCTCCGCGAGTTCTTCGAGGTTCCCGTGGACCTGCCGAACGTCGCGGTCGACGAGGCGGGCGGTCTCTCGGATACTCGCTGGCGCCTCGGCCGCGAGGACCCGCAGGAGTTCGAGATTCTTCGGTCGCGTCACCCGATGTAGGTTATCGACGTCGCGATAGACGCGTTCGAGGTACGGCTCCGGCTCTTCGCCACGGTCGAGCGCCGCGAGCGTCTCCTCGATGCGCTGCTCGTTCCCGGACCCGAACCGGATGTGCATGATGCGGTGTTTGCTCTCGTCGTCTTTGCTTCGGTCGGGGTCAGTCCCAGTGTTCGCCATAGTTTCGTACCTCTTGTTTAAAATCGTGGAAGAGATCCAGCAGGCCATCGAACTCGACCGGCTCGATTCCTCCGTCCTCGGTGTGTTTGTGATGCAGCGGAGCGTCTGGGTGGTCCGGGAAGTTGTCGTACCGGATGATCGTCCCGTCGTCGTCCTCGGGAGCGTCGCTGCGGCCGTACTGCATGCGGTACTTCACGCCGTCGGGGTAGCGCTCCGAGCGGGGGACGTGATAGGCACTGACCTGTGCGTAGGTCGCGTTCGTCGGGAACCGCTCCCGGACGTCCAGCACTTCGGTCGCCGTGTCGTCGCCCTCCGCCATCAACTGTTGTTACACACCACAACAGTATAAGGATGCTGCCGAGGAGCGCTGAAGGAGTTCTACGAGGCCCAGCAGAACACGGTCGCCGCGTTCAACGAGGTGATGGAAGACCTCGACGACGAGTACGAAGCCCACGGCCGACCGGCGGGCGAACACCGCATCAACGACCCCCCGCCGTTCGAGAAATGGGCCGACGACCTGTTCAACCGAACCGTGGGGAGTCCTGGAGGACGAGACTACGGACTGTACGGGCGGTGCGAGGCGACAGCGAAGTCCAGAGGCGGACGGTGTCGCCAGCCTGCGACCGGGGAGCACGGAAAGTGCTACTACCACAGTGGCGCTCCGGGAACCGGCGTCGGCGAAGAGCAGACCGACTGGAAGGCCGCAGAGAAACGCGCCCGGGTTCGCCGGCGCATCCGGGAGCATGTGGGCCACGCGGACGACGTTGACGAACTGGCTGCGGACTGACGCCGGAGTGGCGTCACATCGACTTCGCAAGGGCGTCTGGTAGACTGAGTTCTGGAGCACCGACGGGAGGCGGGCGACCGCGCTACGTACGTCCTGCTTCGCCATCCTCCAAAGCTAACATGTGGACGCTAGTTAGGCGTCAGACAGAAGTCACTCAGACGTCGAATATATGCCGATATGACGTTGGCGGGGTAGAGAGAACGAATGTCGCCCCTGCCGATTTATGGGACGTGTGACCCGAGTACTGGGTACGATGGACGGAACGTCGGGGAAGTAAGGCGACGTCGACGACGACACTCTCGCTTCAACTCCACGAGGGTACGTCTGAAACCAGCGAGTTGTCGGATATGTTCCGCTACCGAGGACAGCTTCAACCCCACGAGGGTACGTCTGAAACCGAGTCCGGCTACCGGACTCTCCACAGACGACGGACGGCTTCAACCCCACGAGGGTACGTCTGAAACACGTGTCGAGCGGCGGGGCCATCGAGCAGTACAACAGCTTCAACCCCACGAGGGTACGTCTGAAACTATTCTGCCGGGGTATCGCTACCCGGTCCCGGAAGCGCTTCAACCCCACGAGGGTACGTCTGAAACCCGCACATCCTCACCATCGGTCAGACGCGCGCCGGGCTTCAACCCCACGAGGGTACGTCTGAAACGGCAACGCTCGTCGCTGTTCAAGTGACTCAGAACACGCTTCAACCCCACGAGGGTACGTCTGAAACTTCGAACCCCTGAACGCTGTACCCCATTCGACACAGCTTCAACCCCACGAGGGTACGTCTGAAACAGCGTCAAGACCGTCTCCGCAGGCCGCACACGCGCTTCAACCCCACGAGGGTACGTCTGAAACGCGAGGTATCGAGACTGTAGATACGCGTCGGGTGCTTCAACCCCACGAGGGTACGTCTGAAACGCGTCCCTTCGGCGTCGTCGCCCCCGTTCGGCGCTTCAACCCCACGAGGGTACGTCTGAAACAATCGAGCACGCATCAATCGCATACTCGCCAGTCGGCTTCAACCCCACGAGGGTACGTCTGAAACTGAGGGCGTCCCGGTCGGCCTCGCGCACGTCCCGGCGCTTCAACCCCACGAGGGTACGTCTGAAACACGAGCGGGGGCACGTCGCCGACTACGGTGCGTTCAGGGACCTCGTGGCGCTTCAACCCCACGAGGGTACGTCTGAAACAAGTCCATCTCGTGCCTCCGGTCGGCGAACTCGTCGCTTCAACCCCACGAGGGTACGTCTGAAACCTACTGGCACTGCGAGCGGTGCATGATGTTCTACCAGCTTCAACCCCACGAGGGTACGTCTGAAACGCGAGCGGTCGCCCGGCGAGCCCGAGTCATCCTCGCTTCAACCCCACGAGGGTACGTCTGAAACAGTGGAAACGGATTCAAGAGTTCGCCGCCCTCGACGCTTCAACCCCACGAGGGTACGTCTGAAACCAGATAGTATGGTGAATCCGGGCGGCCCTTACGCGCTTCAACCCCACGAGGGTACGTCTGAAACAACGCCTCGAACTCAGCCGCCGGAAGCTACAGAGCGCTTCAACCCCACGAGGGTACGTCTGAAACTCCTCGTGACCGTCGGCGGTTCGGATGTCGGTACGTCGCTTCAACCCCACGAGGGTACGTCTGAAACGCAGAGGGGCTTTCGCGTCCTGATTCGCCTCCTCGCTTCAACCCCACGAGGGTACGTCTGAAACTGACGTCTCAAAACATCCCGCAGGCGACGCAATTGAAGCTTCAACCCCACGAGGGTACGTCTGAAACTCGCGGAGGTCTCCGAGAGTCGTCTCCTCCCCCGCGCTTCAACCCCACGAGGGTACGTCTGAAACGTCAGTGATGACGATCAGGACGGACTCTCGGCGCGCTTCAACCCCACGAGGGTACGTCTGAAACTCCGGTCGGCGTCATCCATGGCTTCGTCGTGTGGAGCTTCAACCCCACGAGGGTACGTCTGAAACTCGGCAGTTTGGGCGTGTTCGGCCGTCGTCGCAGCTTCAACCCCACGAGGGTACGTCTGAAACACCTCATGGCCTCCGTGGAGGGCGACACCATCGATGAGCTTCAACCCCACGAGGGTACGTCTGAAACCACTTCTCTTCTCCGCGGTGGTCGTAGCACCGGAGGCTTCAACCCCACGAGGGTACGTCTGAAACGCTCTTCGGTTTCTTCGACAGGTTCGGCACCGGAGCGCTTCAACCCCACGAGGGTACGTCTGAAACGGCGGCCGGGGCGTCTCCCGGCGCCGTCGCGACCTCGCTTCAACCCCACGAGGGTACGTCTGAAACCGTGCGGCGGTCGCTCTCGGTCGGGCGGCCGAAAGCTTCAACCCCACGAGGGTACGTCTGAAACGCGAGTTCTTCCATCACCTCGGTCTCCCGCTCGGCGCTTCAACCCCACGAGGGTACGTCTGAAACGACGATGTAGTCGTACCCATCTTCGAGCGAATCGCTTCAACCCCACGAGGGTACGTCTGAAACCTCGACAGTAGTTCTCGGCGGCCACGCGCACGGGGCTTCAACCCCACGAGGGTACGTCTGAAACCGGCAGTGTAGGGCCTCCCCGGCTCCATCGCTTGGCGCTTCAACCCCACGAGGGTACGTCTGAAACACCATGAGCGCGAGCAGGCAGGCAGCGAGCAACCGCTTCAACCCCACGAGGGTACGTCTGAAACCCGAGCCGTCGCGCGCCGTCATCGTCGTCAGGGTGCTTCAACCCCACGAGGGTACGTCTGAAACATCCGCTCCAGAGGACTTGCATGAAGTCAAATCCTCCGCTTCAACCCCACGAGGGTACGTCTGAAACACCCTGACGTAGTCGGGAGAGAACAGCCACCCGACGCTTCAACCCCACGAGGGTACGTCTGAAACCCCTCGGGTTTGATGTATTTGAGTGGGTGGATGAGGCTTCAACCCCACGAGGGTACGTCTGAAACTCGAACTCACCGGCGGATTGGAAATCCCCGCCGATACGGCTTCAACCCCACGAGGGTACGTCTGAAACAGCACCATCACCGAGTCCCGGTCACTCCCCCTGCGCTTCAACCCCACGAGGGTACGTCTGAAACCGAGGACGCACGTTTCGCCTCCGTCCGCTTAAACTCGCTTCAACCCCACGAGGGTACGTCTGAAACTCGGCTACGGCCATGCAGCATACGCGACTCGACGGCTTCAACCCCACGAGGGTACGTCTGAAACTCAATCTCCCGTTCGCCCGCACGGTCGACGTCGCGGCTTCAACCCCACGAGGGTACGTCTGAAACTCCGCCATATTGCACGGTACATCTAACGCATACTGCTTCAACCCCACGAGGGTACGTCTGAAACCGCCGACACGGCACGTGATTGAGGCCTTATCGTGGTCGCTTCAACCCCACGAGGGTACGTCTGAAACACTCTTGAGAGGTCTGCACGACAGCGCCTTTGACTGCTTCAACCCCACGAGGGTACGTCTGAAACGGGAACGGTTGCCGGCAGCACTCCGACCCCAACCCGCTTCAACCCCACGAGGGTACGTCTGAAACTTCGGGAGAGCGCGTCTCCGACCTCCCGCGTCGGGAGCTTCAACCCCACGAGGGTACGTCTGAAACCTGTTGCTTGTGCGCCGATTCGTAGACCGCCTCGGGCTTCAACCCCACGAGGGTACGTCTGAAACCATGGTGATTTTGCCCACCATACCACCTCTACCAGAGGAATACACTTCATCATTTCCGTCGACCTGCAATCCCCCCCAAACCCCCGGGGGGTCGACATCAGTTAGAGGAACCGACTGTCCTCGGTCGGATCGTCCCCATATACGGCCCGATTCAACAAGCTGTCCGAGGAAAGCTCATATACCATAACTGACTCCCCCTCCTGCAGTAGGTCTTCGATCTCCCCTTTCAATGTCGTCAGGTCGCCTTCCGAAATCTCGCCTTCGAGTACCGAGTTCTGGACGTGAACAAGATATCGACGACAGAGTTTCAGCATCAGCTGAGTCCGATCGGCCTCCATGTCGTAGACGACGATGACGTACATCTACCACCACCGCTTGAATGAGTCGTAGGACTCGCCGGTCAACAGGTGCTTCTTTAGTTTGTACGCCTCCAAGCGAAGCAGATACTGATAGCTCACCTTCCGGTTCAGCGTTGGGTGCTCGACTGTTC
The DNA here is from genome assembly GCF_031624635.1 of Halogeometricum sp. S3BR5-2. Lineage (NCBI taxonomy): Archaea > Methanobacteriati > Methanobacteriota > Halobacteria > Halobacteriales > Haloferacaceae > Halogeometricum > Halogeometricum luteum. The sequence continues at coordinate 13,783 of NZ_JAMQOQ010000007.1, forward strand.
GCTCAAGTGTCTGCTCAAACTCCTTCAGAAACGTCGTTCGCCCCTCTTCGTTGAGTAGACAGGAGCCAACCTCGTCTCGGAAATCGTCTCGGCTGATCTGCTTCCGGTTGACCAGTCTGAACAGCAGCCGATCCGTCAACACAGGCTTGAACAGGTCGGCAATATCCAGCGAGAGCGAGTACCGGCGCTCACCCGGTTCGTGAAGATAGCTGATGGTCGGGTCGAGCGCGGTAGCACGGATTGCTGAGACACAGTTTGCGTACACCATACTGTTCCCGAACGAGATGAGCGCGTTCACAGGGTTCGGTGGAGGGTTGTACTCTCGACCATCGAACGCGAACGAGTTGGGAAGAACTGCCTCGAACGTTCGGTAGTACGCCCGGCGGGCCGTCGCTTCCACGCCCATGAGCTCTGAGATATCGGCAGTGTCGCCGATACGTGCAGTTGCGTCATCCAGATCCTCGATTACGCCCCCGAGCTTGTACTCTCGACTGTCGTAGTATGTGACGTTCGTCCGCATGTTGTGGATACTCCCACGGACGAACGAAGCGGCGAGAGACTGCCGTTGCTCCGGATCGTCGTACGCCCTGACCTGCTCAACGACGGTTCGACCGCTCGTCTGGCCGCGTTCGGGCATCAGCGATCCCGCGTAGCGATCGTTCCATCCAAAAACGTGTACGGCGACGCCGTGGTCGTTGAGAAACGACATCAGCCGCGTGTTGTAGTCGATCTGTCCGTGCAGGTAGATCGCTTCGGCGTGTTCGACGGGGATGTGTTTCTTCTCGCCGTCCGCTGTCTCCAGCCGGATCGTGTCCTCGCTCCGTTCGATGCGCCCGTCCGAAAAGATGTGGTAGTTCTTGTCCATGATCAGATCCAACAGAAGTCGTGGTAGGCACACGACTCGCAGTACGGTTTCTCAGTGGCTTCCGGCGGGCTGTCCGCGGTCACGACCGCGTGAATCCCCCGGATCGCCGACTCGACTTTGTCGCGCCGATCGTCGTCGAGGGAGACATCCTCACGTCGACGCTCAGTCGGGTGTGCCAACACGCCCTCACGTTCGACGCCGAGTACCCGGTCGAGGTACCAGAGGTAATACGAGAGCTGCATCCGCGCTGGCTCAGTCAGCGTCGAGGAGGGTTTCACCTCGACCACCCGACCGTCTTCCAGTAGGTCGAGAGCGATCATCCCGAGTCGAAGGTTCTCCTGAGAACGTTCGCCATAGGAGGACTCGTCGACGCGGGCCCCTCGGGCAACGCTCGCGTTCTCCCGGTCGATCTCGACGTTCCGGCTCTCGAACCAGAGTTCGCGTTCACAGACGTAGTAGTACTGCATCATCACGCCGGTAACGCGAAACGGGTCGTCGATGGCGTCGCCCTGAGCTGTCGCCACCAGTCGAGAGACAGGGTCGCTCACAGCAACCGAGCCTCCACACTCGTGTCGGGGATGACGATGCCGTCGGTGGCGTCGAAGTAGCCGTCATGCCGTCCCGGGCGCCCGTCGAGCACCAGCCGGTCGGTGTCGGGGAACAGCGGCTCGCACGCAGCGAGTTTCTCCATCGTGTCGTCGCCGGGGTAGACGGGAACGGAGACCTGCCAGTCCGCGGTCGACTCGACAAGGTCGTCCAGATCGTCCCACCGGTACTCGCCGAATGCTCGCCGGATCTCTTCGACGGTCTCGCGCTCATCGGCCGTTCTCGTCACGATCACGTCGACGGCGGGCCGCTCGTCGATGAGCGAGAGTCGCCCGAGCTGTTCGACTTCTGCCCGCTCGAGGTACTCCACGTACTCGTCGGCACCGACGTCACGCCCATCGAGCAGGTCGAAGTAGTGTTCGACGGCATTTCGAGTTACGTCTGGCTCGGGCATTGGGTCACCGTCGTAGACCGTTGCCAGCGCTTGGCCAGTCAATTTGGTGAGACTCTCTCCTCGACCGTAGACCGCGCTTGCGGGCGTTGTCTCGCGGTTCGGCGGCGGCGCGAGCTGCCAGACTGTCACGCGCCCACGGTTGCGGTCGTATGACCGGTTACATCGACCCGCAGCCTGCACGAGACTGTCCATCGGCGCGAAATCACGGATGACCTCGTCGAAGCTCACGTCGACGCCCGCCTCGACCAGCTGGGTGGAGACGAACAACACTGGTTCACCCGCTTCGGCGAGGTCGGATGCTACGTCGATGAGGTGGCGTCGGTCACACGGGCGGTGGCGTGTCGTGAGGTGGACCAACAGCGGTTGCCCCGAGCGTCGTCGACGGATCGCGTCGGCGCGTGTTCGCTTGGGCGGTATCGATTCGGTCGATTCATCCGTGTCGTCGAGCAGTTCGTCGTACACCTCATTGACGTCCACTGGTGTTGTTCGGTCGGCAACTGACTCGGTGAGCTCACGCGCGCTGTCGATCGTGTTGCAGATCGCCAACACCGAATCGCCGTCGCCCGCCCGGGTCGCGACGAGGTCGCCGGCTCGGTCGTAGGAGAGCGCTGCTGACTCCGCGTCGTCGTCGGTCGTGTCGCTCTCTTCACTGTCCTGCCCGGGAAGCATCGCGGTCGCGGACGGGTGAAGCACGAAGTCGAGCCGGTCCAGCTCGTCGTAGTACGGATTAGGATCCGCGACAAGGGAGAACGGCTCTCGGTCGCCCGCAGACAGGAGTTCAGGCTGGGTGGCCGTCATGGCGATCACCGACGCACCGTACTCCTCGGTCAACAGTTCGACCAGCCGGTCCACAAGCGGCCACCACTCAAGCGGCAGCGCCTGCGGTTCGTCGAGAACCACCACGCACCCGTACAGCGAGGGGAGCTTCATCGAGCGGGCGTTTGTCGGCCCGGCCAGACTCTCGAACATCTGGACGAACGTCGTCACGACCATCCCCGACCGCCAGCTCTCGCCGAGGAGGGCGGCGACGTTCTCGACGGCGTCGTCTGCGACTGATTCGGGCTCGTCCGGCGGCGAGACGAGGGTATCCGCAAGGTGGTGGTCGACGGTGAGTCGTTCGCCTCTCTCACCGGCCCCGAACAGTTCGCGGCTCTGTTCAGCCACCTGATCGATAATGGACGTGTACGGCAGTGCATAGACGAGGCGCCCCTCGTTTGGGTTCGACGCCATCTCACTCCCCTCGAGCACTGTTAGGGCGGCGTCCAGCCCCGTGAGTGTCTTCCCCATGCCCGTTGGGAGCGTCAGCGTCGCGACGTTCCGATCGTCGTCGACGAACTCTTTGGCGCGAGCGTGAACCTCCTGTCGAGCGTCCTCGCGCCGCTCGTTCATCTGTTCCGTGCGCGGGTCCAGCTCTGTCTCAGCATTCTCAGTCTGGAGTTCGTCGATGTACGCGTCGATTTCTAGCCGCCCAGGGGTCGGCGACCGGTAGGCCTCCCGGCCGATTTCGATTCCGGTCGATAGGTGCGTCGCGCTCGCCTTGTCGGCGAAGACGAGCGCACTCCAGACCTGTAGCACTGACTCGTAAAAGCCGGGAGGAAGTTTCTCCGGTGCGGGGCGAAGTCGCCGGCCGCTACAGACGGCTTCCGCGACCCACGGGAGCTCGATGGCTGCATCGGAATCGGCGAGCCGTTCGTGGAACGTTTCCCAGTCTCCAGCACCGCCCGTCGCTCGGTCCACGAGTGCCTCAGCGAGTTCAGGAACCGTCTCGTCGATGTGTGCTGCCTGTTCGAGCGCGTCGGACCGGTAGAATGTCTGGATCCGTCCGGACTGCTCGACGCTCGCTCGGTGCACGTAGTCGGCGGTATCGGGGAGGCGTCCGTGGTGTCTCGCGACGGCCAGAAAGCCGACGAGCTGATCGGCGCCGTCGAACCCGCGTGCCTCCAACGCGTAGTGGGCGAGTAGCGCCGATATCGGGGCGTGGTGTTTCGGTCCAGCTGGCTGTGCGTCGTCCGAAAGGAGATGCTCGCGGAACCACGCGGTCAACTTTCCGAAATCGTGGACTCGTGTCACCACCTCCGCCAACTCGGAGAGCGAGTTCCCCTCCGGTGTCTCGGCGTCGTCGGGGACGAGCCATCCGACCCGCTCGCGGACGTCGTCCAGATGTTCTTCGAGTGGGATCCGTTCCCCGTCAGGTCCGATGTGTGACGGTCGGTCGGTGAAATCGACCATGACTACGCCCCCTCGTGGCTCACGAGAACATCACCCGTCGGCCGTCGACCTCGTGGGTCTCGACGTCCTGTACACGGAGTGGTTCTGCCCCAGTTGCGTACGCAATCGACTGGAACGCCGTTGTCGTCCGGCCACCTTCGTCGGCCGCCATGAACGCCGGTGAGCGTTCGACTTTGACCTCCGTTTCAGGGGTGAGTTCGACGCTATCGACGGCTTCGAGCACCACCGAATCGACATCGGTCGTCTCGCGCTCGTGAGGCGTTAGCTCGAACTCGCCGAGATACGTGACCTCTGCAAGATGCTCCGAGAGGCCGAGACTCGGCGGGTAGTAGGACGTCCCATCGCGGAGTCGGTCCTGCAGTCGCCCTCGGAGATCGTCGTTCGCGAGCTGGAGATCGACACGGTAGGCCGGTTCGACGAGCACCTCGTAGTTGTGTTGCTGGCGGAGCTCCGATGGGTCAGGCATCGAGATTCGTGCATGCCCGCGGCTGGGCATCGTCGTCATGTGCTCTTTTGCCGTCGAGAGCGTGTTCATCGGCATATTGATCGCCCGGAGCTCGTCGATCGGCTCCACCGCGACAGCCGACACGTTCTGGCTGAACGCCTCGTAGTAGCTGTCCCGGTCCAACCCAAGCATCGCGGCGACGAGACCGGCGACAGTCGTCCGGGGAATGATCCGATACGTCTGTTTGACGATGTTCCCCTCGACCCGTCGGAAGTGCCCCCACTCCCCGCGGAGTTCGAACGAGAGACACGTCTCTGGGAGCCCGTCGTCCTCGTCGGTCCTGCCTTCGAGTGACTCTTGGGCCATCACTCGGGCATTGTCGCGGCAGCCTCGTCGTAGACGTCGACGACCTCAACCGTCTCGTCGTCGACAGCCTCACGGAGCACGTCGTAGAAGCCGTGCTCGCTGGGCTTGTCGCCCGCAGTGTAGACCTCGTCGTCGACGGTCACGTCGAGCACGTCGCTGGCGACGACACGAACGCGGGCGATACGGTCGGCGTGGCGGCCCAACCGGGAGACGAGCTCAGTCCCATCGAGCGTGAACTCTCGGACGTTTCGGAGTTCGTCGACAGGGGCCGAGCGCTCTTCATCGATGTCGAGGTCACGGGTGAGGCCACCGAGGTGGAAGCTCTCGTCTTCGTACTCCACACGGAGGTAGAGTCGTGGCTCTTGGCCGACTTTGCTCCGGCTGATGGTCTGGTTCTTGATCGCGCGCCACGGGAGGGTGTCGAGACGCTCGACGTCAGCCTCGGAGAGCTTCGTGTCGGCGGCACCGTTCTCATCGACCAATCCGTGAAACGCGATGAAGCCATACTGAATACGGTGGTCGTCGAGGTCGAACCCACCCTGCTCTTTCCCCTCGCCGGTCGCGATGACGCTTGTAAGGCTGTTGTACTCCTCGTTCTCGGTTACAGGATGAAGCGTCTTCGCGGGCGAGAACTGGACGGGACCGGTAAAGTGGTCTGGAAGGTAGTCCTCGAACCCCTCGTAGCTCCCCTTCATGTCGACGCTCATCGTCGCGCCGAAATACCGCACGTCGGCGCTGGCGTCAAGGAACGTGCCGAATACTTCCTCGCGGAGTTCAGCCGCCTCATCGTCGTCCAGATCGCCGAGCTCCCAGTCGTCCGGGTCTAGCTCACGCATCCGGTCCGCGAGCAGGTCTTCACGCGAGGACTGCTTGCCCGCCTCGTTTTTGACGTTCCGCACGTAGACGCCGTGGCCGTCGTCGTCTAGCTGGTCGCGGAGGTAGCGCTTCAGCCGGACGTCGGTCACGATCGCCTGCTGGGTCTCGGGATCGATGCGCGGCCGGTTCGCCCCGCTCAGGGGGTTCCCGTTCGGGTTGGCGTCGACGGCGTCGTAGCAGAAGACGATCTCGGATCGGTTCGTTACTGGGTCGTAGCTGTCGTCGGCGTATGTGTCGTCGGTCATGCTTCTTCCTCCTCGGCTGCGGGCTGGCCATCGGCCTGTTCGTCGTCGTCGCTGCTCGTCCAGTTGTTCATCCCGTAGGCAACCCCGAGCGAGTAGTAGAATCGAAGGTCCGTTGTGTCGAGTTCCCAGTCGCCGTCGATATCGAGCTGGGGGAGCGTCGTCACCAACCGATCGACAACCTCGCTGTACATCGTCCCCGCCATATTGTTCTCCCGGGAGTAGACGATGTTCTTGTCAAGCACGTCGCTGGCAAGGCGCTTCAGCTTCGACTCTGTGACGGCCTTGATCGGGTACTGGTCGATTAGCGTCGTCGAGCGCCCCTCACTGACTTGCTGGTAGCCAGTTACTTGACCGACCAGTGCGCCGAGGAGGAAACTGCCACGCCGTTCAGGCTGATCCTCCGCGAGCGCCGGCGTCTGTTCAAGGAACTGTTCGAGCTTCGTCTCCCGAGCCGCGGCGACGTTCCCGCCGTCAGCTCGGGCTGGTGTGTCCTGTTGCATATCGTCTGTCTGGTCGTGTGTCAACTGCCGCGGCTCTGCGACCGGTTCGTACGCGTCGCGTCCGGTGAGAAGCCCCGCTTCGGCGAGCGCACAGAGCTGTGCGTACTGTGCAGCGACACGGAAGCTCGGGAACTCCTCGCCCTCGTCCTCAAGCAGTCGTTCCACGTACTCTGTGAGCACCGTCTCGATGTCGAGCGGCTCGCCCGAGAGAACGGCCACGAGCGCACGGATTCGATAGTCGTCGGCGCTGGCGTCGTCGTCATCGGCCGGCGCGAACGTCTGTTCGAAGTACCAGCCGGTTGCGAGGGTGCTCAGCAATGCCGACTCCTCCGGAACGAAGATGTCCCAGTTGTCCGGTGTCGGGAACGCGGCTCGAAGCCCCGGATCGGGGTGGTCGGCGTCACCCTCCGCGTCGTACAGCCACGATCGGAGCACCCGCTGGTGCGATCTGGTGAGCTCGACGGGCGAGAACAGCGTCCCGTCCATACTGTCGCCGAATACGTCGAAGCGCTTCGTCTGGTGTTCCATCACTGCAGCGACGTAGAACCGGAAGCGTTCACCCACTTCCTGCAGCCGCGGGGTGTCCTGATAGCTTCGGTAGGCGCTCTCTAGCGGGCTCATCTCTCCGGCGTGAACCAAGTCGTAGAGAAGCCCGTAGAGATCTCTCGCATCTTCCGGACCAAGCCGCCCAAAAAAGTACGGGAGGTAGTAGACGTTTGCCCCCATCGTGTAGTAGTCGCAGGCGTCGACGAACGTACTCGCGTTCATCAGCGTCACTGCAACGTCTTCCGAGACTGGGTGTGTCCGCCACGCCTCGTCCGGATCGAACCCGGGGAACTTCTCGAGCTGCTTGCCGAGGAAGTAGTTCAGCGGATCCTCAGCTGTCCCGACAGTCGGGCCTCGATTGCCGGTCACGAGATCGGTTGCCTCACCGATGGAATCCGTGGCCTCTCCCTTCGAGACGAGCTTCGATCGCTTGCGCGCTCGCATTGCTTCGTTGAACACGGAACTCGCCTCACCCGGGAGGAGATACTCGCCGTCAGGCTCGGATTTGACTGCGACGGTCGTGAGCGCCGTCGTCTTGCCGTCGAGCTGTTCGTCGACGGCTGTCTCGATGCGTTCTCTAAGTCCCTCACTCTCGCCGAGCTCGGCGAGCGCGTCGACGATCCATCCGTCTTCGTGATCGGCGACAGCCTCTTGGATCACGTCGTCGGCCGCCCACGCGGTGAGCCGTTCGTGGAGATACTCCGCGACCTTCTCTGGCTCTTTGTTCTTGCCCGTTCGGTGGGTGACACTGTGGTCGAACCCTTTTGCGGCGTTATACCACGAGTGGGCGACTGCCTCGACTTTCTCCTTGCCGTAGCTCTCGACACCGATCGGTTGGTCGGGGTCGAGGCGGGGCTTGTCCTCACTCAGATCGACGCGGAGATAGAGTAGGCTCTCGGACTCGTCGAACAGGTCGGTCGATTTCTCCGGCGTCAGGTAGGCTGCGTACTCGCCACCTCCGGCGGTTGCGAGCGTGTATAGACGCCCGTAGACGTACTGGAGATCGCGGAGCGAGGTGATCGGTCGATCAGGCAGCTCGCTCGCTAGCTTCTCGTCGTCGCTGTAACGCTTCTCGAACGTCGACGGCTCGGGGAGCAGACTCATCCGTGGACCTCCGCCGCGGGTTCGCCGTACGGGTTGCGCTTCTCGACCAGGTTACAGAAACCCAATCCAAGCGCGTTTCGTTCCCCAAGCCCGCAGTCCAGTACAAGGTTGAGGTGGCGTCGATGGTCATCGTCTCTGACGGTGTAGTTGAACTGCCACTTCGAGAGCACGAAGGTTAGCTCCTGGTCTGCGGTTACCTGAATCGGGACGGCGAACGTCTTCAGTAGCTCGTATCCCTCGAAGAGATCGCCCGCAGTGTCGCTCGGACCCGGAAGATATTCCGGGCTGAACAGCTCGTGTTTCTGGTCGAGATTCGCTTCGACCTGCTCGCGCAGTGGCTCGATTGTATGTTCTGGCTGCCAATACACCGCCTCTTCGCCGGGGTTCTCAATTCCATAATCGTCACAACGCCATGGTGGGATGCGCACGAGGAGTCCAGTGCCAGTCTCGATCGTCCCGCTGCTCCCTGGTTCGCCGACGTCCGGTGACAGTGACGTGAGTTCGTCGATATGGAACGGCATCTGGCCGATATTGAGCTCGCGATCGGCGGTCAGGTCTTCTGCAACATCGGCCAGTAGTTGCTCTTGGGGGGCCGAAATCAGCAGAGTGCGCTCGTCCCCTTCCTGCATATCTCCCGGCGGGAAGGGGTTACTGTAATTGAATCCCGGTGGGCGGTTTTCGTCATGATACTGTTCGTACTCCGTGCCCTGCAACGCTCGCCAGATCCGACCTCGGAGCTTGTGGTGATACGCGTTGTCGTATGCGGCATCAGCGCGCGCGTGTAGCCGTGCTAGTAGTCTCACAGTGTTATGTCGATTTAGGTACCGATTCCATGGTAGTTATTCTTTTCTCCTGATGAGAAGTACATGCCAGCCCCCACCTCACCGAAGTTCATCTGAAACTTGTGACAGTGTTGGCACCATACTGGTAACTTCAACCGCAGTTGCGTTCATCTGATACGGATTGGGTGCCTCATCTAGCCGCAACCATCATGAGTGCTGGGTGTATACCCACCTATTGCACTATTTCCGTGCGGTGCTTGCATGCCTAGGGCCCGGAGTAGATATCAGGAATATCTACTCCCCTGAGGCAAACATCATATTCTTGGCTTCATCAGTATCCTATTTCCTCGCTACCGATATAGTTGTTTCTACCACTATGGAAGAGTTCCGCACGCTCCTGCTTCAGTCCCACAAGGATGCATCGCCGAGGGGCAAGTCTCGGAGATGCGGGAAGCCATCGACACTGCCGACGATCGGATCAAGATGAGGCATGACGAGTCTCAGAGCGGTTCGAATGATCGTTGACACCAGCTTCATTCTCAACGTTTTCGACGATCTCGACGAAGCAGTGGTCTGTCGCCGACTCCGAGTAGCACTGCGCACCTACGCGTTGAGCGAGTGAAAATTGCTCCCATGAGGTTTCGTTTCGAGGCGGCGTACGTGGTGGCCAAGGCGCCCGATTCGGCCGAGACGCTGACCCCCTGGACCTATCTAAGATTTTAAAATAGCGGTATTCAGTGTATGAGAGGACAGAGGCACCACCGTCTGGCGATTTTCACTCTGCACGCGGGGTCTTGGGCCACTTCCGTTTAGAGCCATAAAACAAAGTGAATATGGAAGGGTCGTCGCTGTACCCTCATCCCATCCAATGCCAACCACAGAATCCAGGGGTTACAACCCGCAAAACGCCATTCCAGTCTCACGGAGAATTTCGTGACCGTCGACGACTCCGAGGTCTCCCAAGCTGTCGGCCGCTATCTCCGCTCCAGCGGTGACTCCGACCAGTACCGTCACACCGCCGAAACCGTCCTCGACCAGTTCACCGTCTGGCTCCGACGTCGCGATCTCGAGACCTTCGGCTCCTTCGAGAACGATGGCGAGCAGATTCTTCGCCGGTATGCCGATAGGCTGAATCAGCGCGTCGAGGCAGATGGAATCGCAGCGTCGACAGCACAGATGTACTATAACGTCGTGAGCGGATTTCTCGGCTACTGTGTTCGCGACGGCGTCCTCTCACAGAACCCGGCACTCACTGATCGTGCTCGTGAGCCTTTGCCTCGCGACGATGAAGACCGTACGCAACAGTTCTGGACGCCCGAAGTTCGCCAGCAACTCGTCGAGTACACGAACGACCGCGCGTACGAAGCAATCGAAGCAGACGGTCTCGACGCGACACAGGCCGTCCAAGACCGCGCGTTCATCCACGTCCTCGCGTACACGGGTGTCCGAGGAGCAGAGGTCTTCCGCGTGAGCGGCGACGACCGCTCGGGCCGACAAGGACTCACCTGGGAACGTGTGGATATGGACTCGTGGACGTTCCGCGTCTGGGGGAAATCGCAGTCGTGGGAGGACGTCTCCGTACTTGAACAGGCTCGTGAGGCAATACAGCAGTGGAAGCGTATTCAAGATCCTCCGACCGAAGCGTGGCCGGTGTTCCCGACCGGCCACGCGCCGTCAAAGTACGCTGTGGTCCGCGATGCACGCGAGGACGCCGACGCACTTCTCAACGACGCTGACGTCAACGAGGTTCTCCGCAAGTACGAAATCGCACCACCGACGGTCACGACCCACGGCGCGCGTCGGGTCCTCGCGCGAATCGCCGCCGATGCCGGCGTCAACGTCGACGGAGAGGCACCGAAGCTACACGGTGCTCGTCGCGGCCTCGGGGACGCGCTATTCCGCAAAGACCGGGGACTGGCGTCCGACGTCCTGCGGCACTCCAGTCTCTCCGTGACGAAAGCGGCCTACTCGCACATCGACGCTTCAGAGCGCGGTGAGACCGCTAGCCGGCTCCTTGACGAGTAGTCTTACTATTTCTCCACCAGAGATATGGGTGAAATAGCCGTTTAGTAGGGCTTGCGGATTCATCACCTAAGACTCATTTTGCTTGCGCTCGCCAGTGGTGAGTATGAACTGGAAAGTCCTTCTGATTATTGTATTAGTTGGTCTCTCTTGGCCTCTCTTCATCTATTCCTCACAGAAGCAAGACTGGAATACAATCCGGAATGTCGGGATGATTATTGTCTTTAGTGGTTCCACAGCGAGTGCGGTTCTTGTAATTATCCGCCCCTTTGAGCCGTCGTTCCGCCTGTCAATGAACATACTTTGTAGCGTGAGTATGCTTGTGGGAGGAATCGTAATGTGGATGGGAAGTCGGGATCAAACACCGATGCCACCCTACTCCGATAAATAGAGACGGCGAACCGATCACCGGCCCGCTTTCGCCATCCTTCTGAGACTCAGTATGGCTGCCTCGACTGGAAAACCGCAATAGATCTCTTTATCTGTCTGTTCACTCAAAGAGATAATGAGGGAAGTTACCATGGGCCGACGAGATTGTATACGTACAGCGGTGTGGGATACTATAGTCTCTCATTCATAGCACGGCTCTTGCAACCCCAACTCTGGATAGGCACACATGACAACTGCAACAGACAGAAATCGTGGGACTGCGCAGACACGAGTGAGAGCGGACGAAGCTCCGAGCGAGGCTGTGTTCCGTCTGATTATGGAGGTAAAGCAAGCTCCGGAATCGGAGATTCTGCCGCTCTTTCACGCAATCAACCCTATTGCTCTCGACAATCTGTTTCAGTACGCAGACCCGGATACGATCCAACTTGAAGTTGATCTCGAATACGACGACCTTCTGATCAAGGTGTCTGATGAGCTCGTCACTGCCCGCCGCTGGTGATTCATGCATCCCCGAGGCAGAACTGCTACTGCGGATGAACCGGTGTGGCTCTATCGAACCTCGCAGATGCTGTTATCTCTTGGTTGGCGATGGCTTAGTGCAGTGGTTGTAGTCGGCAGAGTACCATCGACGTACTGAGACTCTGTCTCGGTCACACCACTACTGACAGAGGCTGAGTAGTTCGTTGCGGCGCTGCGAGATACAGAGCGCGTATCTTGCATATCAGGTCGTAAAGAATGTTCTCCTCGGATGACCCACCATCCCTCTGCTGGGGAGCAGTTCCTTATTTTACTCCCGACAGTCGCATTTCAAAACGAGATCAGCGACCACCCTCTCAGTACTACGCGTTGAGGTCGGGGGGGTCGAGACCCTGTTGAAACCCTCAATCGGTGATGGGTGTCGGAACCCGTGCTGCATAGATGGCACGATTCTGGCTATTGCTGGCATGAACCTCATAGCAATCTAGGGCTACCGAAAATTAATCAATTGGCCCGGTACTAGGTAGATATGGCTTTTCAAGCTGATTTCCGGTCAGGGGTGAAGGATGTCGTCCCGTTGCTCCTTCCGCTTTTCGCTATCGGTGGGGCAACTGGTATCGCTGCCACCAACGCGGGACTGTCCTCGTTCCAGACGCTCGGTATGGGTGTTCTATTCTTTTCACCCATTTCGACAGTGACTACGATTGAACTTCTGGAATCGGGAGCTCCCGCTATCGTTATCGTGGTTACTTCCATTTCGGTCGTACTGCATTTCGCTGTACTTAGTCTGTCTATTGCACCGTACTTCGCCCAGCTCTCGATAAAATGGAAATGGGTTCTTGCGTACTTCCTCAACACACCGCATTATGCGCTTTCGGTAAAGCGATATTCGGCTGATTCGGAGACGAACATTCGAGAATACTACCTGGGCGTCGCCGTTTCGGGTTGGCTCGTCTGGCAGGCGTCTATCATTGTGGGGATGCTATTTGGCGTGGGACTACCGGAGAACCTCTCTGTTGATTTCGTCATTCCGCTGGTGTTCATCGCGCTCTTGGTGAGCATGGTGAAGAACCGCCCCACTGCAGCGGCTGCGGTGTCTGCTGGAATCCTATCCTTGCTGGCAAGTACACTTCCGTTCAGCGGCGGTCTAATCCTCGCTGCGATCATTGGGATTATCGCGGGAATGATGGTCAAAACTACCGAGGTGACGGCTCAATGACAGCAGCATTGGATTCATTGTCGGTGTGGGGATTGATATTCGTAATAGGTGCAGGTATTTTTGCTGTTCGTTTGTCGTTCATTCACGTCTACACGGAGCGGAGCGAGATACCGCCGAGCATCGAAAAGGCATTGAAATTCGTGCCGATTGCGATAATCGCAGCTATCGTCTTTCCCGATGTAATCGTCATCGACGGTCCGTTACGGGGCGTAGGGCCCATCTTCGACGTATTAGTTAGTTCTCGAACAATTGCTGCGGTGATTGGTGTCCTTGTAGCATACCGAACTAGAAACATGTTGGCGACAGTTGTACTCGGAATGATCACGCTATGGACGTTTCAAATCTTTATTGGATAATTTTGGAGGACGGATGTCCATGATTGTCGAGTCGAAGCGGACAACATACCTCACTGTTCAGACATCGAGACATAGTTTATTCTCATCGATTGATTTGTTTGCTCCCCTTACTGAAACAAGACGCTTGCTGCATACACGCTCTGTATTCGGCACGCGACTTTTGACAGCGTTCGGTGAGGTTCCTGTGGCCGTGCTGAATACAGAACGCGAATCGGTCGCTGGCACAACACCCAAGCTAGAGAATTGAACCGCTCAGAACAGGGGAGAAGCTCAGCAGTCTGAATAGTATTCACTACGTCCCATGCTTTTTTGCGCTCTGCCATTTATGTCATTGTATGAATAGTAATCTGAGTACCGTATTCGGAATGGTCTTTGTGGTCCTCTACTTCTCTTTCCAGTATGCTCAAGGCGAAATACCGATAGAATTTGCAGTTCTCGGAGCCGGAGGTGCGACAATTACTGCACTCATCTGCCTCGGTTTTTATCTCAGACTGACGAGGGACGGCCAGATGAATAATCCGAGTTGAATTCAGTTCATACGCCGTCCAGTTCGCACCTCTCTACTGAACGGCTGTTTCGCAACCAACGGCGTGAAACGAATCTCAGTGCCGTGCTGAATACACCCTCTGTGTTTCCCGAGTCACCCCGAATCATCAAAATGTGTATAGTTTATGAGTGTTTAACTCGGGAGTTCTATTGAATGGTCCTCCTATCGGTCCTGTATGATGATGATGATCTGGGTCACGTAATATCTTATTCAGTTGAGGAAAACGAAAGATGAGTGAAGAGGTAATACCAATGGTCGACTCGATACGCGATTTCTTTGACTACATTGAAAATCCTGTTCGGAACTTGGTTGTCTTGGACACGTCGTCGCCCAAGCCGGTCCGTAACATGCTCAACTCGTTAGTTGAAGGCCAGCCTACCTCACTCAATTTCGATCCTGAGGATATTGGCCCCATTAGCGGAGACGCCGACACGAGTATCGTCGTCTTAGTCGAAAACGGCACCGTACTTGCTCAGTCAAGCGTTGACGAACTGCTTGAATCAGTTCTGTTGATCAATTCAGACCTGTTCAAAACAGGTGCAATAGATCTTGGTGATGTTGTCCTTCCAGACGTACTCAAAGGGCTCGATGAGGTTCCGTTTCGAGTCAGGGGATATCCAGACGCAAACAAACAAAATCTGCTGTTTATCATTATTTCACGGGTGATTGAACGAATTGCTTCCGAAACAGGTCGTGGGACGCTTCGCTCCTCATTCCAACAGCTTTCCCGAATCCACGATGAGAAGGGAACCTACGAGGTGTACGATGCCCTCTGTAAGCAGGGAGTTGACGTCCACATCTATGGTGTCGGTGATCTCGATACGTCGAAGACACCGCCAGCCACCGTTCATACTGGAGACACATACGAATACAAGAACGCGTGGGTTGTTGTTTTCACACCGCCAGCAGGGAGTGATACGAGCGACTGTGCCGCTCTCGTTGCACTCGAAGACGAGCCAAACGTCTGGAATGGCTTTTGGACATTTCGCCCTGAGTTTGTCACTCGGATCGATTCCTATCTTGCAGAGAATATGTAGTAGAAATTCTCCACCAGCTTCGATCGTCTCGTTGGTCCGTGCTGAGTTGATGTGCAAAACTCTCCTGTATCTTGTCGACGAGCCGAACAGTGTCTGAGCTGAATACGAATCTTAGTGACCAGTTCGCACGTCCCCACTGAACGGCTGTTTCACGACCCAGGGTGTGAAACGAACCGCAGTGCCGTGCTGAATACACCCTCTGAATCGGTCACAACGCTTCTGACAGCGTTCAGTGAGGTTTCGACGAGTGTGCTGAATAGAGGGCGCGAATCGGTCACCAGCTTGGTTCAACATGGGCACTCAAGCCGCTCAGTACAGAGAATTGACTCAACATTCGGTACTGGTGATAGATTGGGTTGGTGCCTCGCAGACCTCCAGAGGGAGCAGCACGGAAGCGAGTCGGTCAGTTTTGGGCTCCAGAGTCTACATCACGTGCTGTTGCCTCCACCGAATCGTCTCCGAGAACGTCCTGTAGCCACTGGCCACGGATGAAGAAAATCGCCCCTGCTATGGCTGCGGTAACGTTGGATAGCGCGATAGCGTACCACGCACCGGTCGCACCGAGACTGAGAACGAGTACGAGCACGACTGCGGCGAATGCACGGACGCCCCACAGCGTCGTCACACCGATACCCATCGCCATACGGGTTGATCCGGACCCGTAGAACGCCCCGTTCATCATGTGGTACGAGGCCATGATGACCCACGTCGGCGCGACTATCTGGAGGAACGTCGCCCCGTGGTTGATTATTGAGGTCGCCTCTGGACCAGTGATAAACACACCGACGATTGGCCTCGCAAACAAGACCGTGATGGCGCCAGCAACAAGGAAGGCCGTTGCCAATATCGTAATGGCGACGTACACCGTGCGTCGAGCGCGGTCGCGCCGTCCGCGACCGAGGTTCTGTCCCACGATTGTCTCGACGGCCATCCCCATCGCCACAGTGGGTAGCCAGACGAGCGAGATGAATCGGTTACCGATGCCGTACGCAGCGACGGCGTCAGTTCCAACAGTTGCGATAAGCGCCGTCATGACAATAGCCGCGACGGATTCGGTACTCTGATCGATAGCTCCGGGACCGCCGAGTCGAATGATCTCTCCGACTGTCTCCAGTTTCAACATGAGATTCTCCAATCGGAGTTGCAGGCCGACACGCCCACCGAACAGTAGCCACAGACCGACGACGGCTGCGACGCCCCGAGAGAGGACCGTCGCCACCGCTGCTCCGGTGACCCCGTATCCGGTGAAGCCGGTGACGGCGAACAAGGACTCTTGGAGACCGCCGAGGCCGAACCATTCGAACAGCGGGTTGCTAGCGAATCCGAGGACGAAGAACGGATCGAGAAGGATGTTGAGGCCGACGCTGAG
Source organism: Halogeometricum sp. S3BR5-2 (assembly GCF_031624635.1). NCBI lineage: Archaea > Methanobacteriati > Methanobacteriota > Halobacteria > Halobacteriales > Haloferacaceae > Halogeometricum > Halogeometricum luteum. The sequence continues at coordinate 30,158 of NZ_JAMQOQ010000007.1, forward strand.
TGCCATCAGATACATCGGCGTCTTTGTATCACCCCAGCCGCGAAGCAGTGCCATAAAAACGAAGAAGACGGACGTAAGGGGCATGCCGAGGACGATGACTCGCGTATACCTGACGGCGAGTTCGTGAACTGTCGTGCCCGTTGGAGCGCCGATTGTTTGGAGTAATTGCGGTGCGAATACCGCCCCCAGAGCAGAGACACCGACCGAGAGTACGCCGACGAACGCCATCGTCTGACCGGCGATGTGGCCGAGTCGGTCGTCGTTTCCCGCCCCGGCGTGCTGCGAGATGAGGATCGTTCCCGCGTTGGTCATCCCCCCGAGGACGCTTATCAACAGAAAGATGAATGGCCAGGAAAACGAGAGCGCGCTCACTGGATCGGCACCCAGCCGACCGACCCAGAACGTATCGGTGAGGTTGTACGCTACCTGCAGGAGCTGTGACGCAGTGAGCGGGCCGGCTAGCACAAGCAGTGGCCAGACGATCGATCCCTGAGTGAATCGCTCGGAGTGTTCACCCGACGTATCTGTCATTCTTCACCCCTAAGTGGCCGGTAGTTCCACCGCGTGAATAATCGGGTTGTTTGACTGCGCGATTCCCGTCTTCGAACTGAATATGACGGTCTGGTGAACCAGCTGTGTTGCGATTTACTCATGTGGAAGTGTCGTGTACCTCGCCGGACTACGTGGTCGTCGAACGATTCGCTATCCGAGTGCGAACAACGCGGGACTTTGAGGAGAGCGCCGCCAAGGAAGCGTCAGCGACGAGGGTCGATCCGCGAAAGCAGCGGCTTCAAGCAGGATGACCGACCGTGGGCCCGCGTATATCGAGCCCGGCTACAGCACGGCGCACATGAGAACTACACCGATGGACGGTGGTATCGGCTAAATATGTTTGCCACCCGATTAGCGGGATCTCTCGGGACTATCGCTCCAAACAGGACCTGATACCGGGCTGGGTTCGATAAACCAGAGTCAGCCGAAAGGATCGCCGTTTCGTTGTGAACGTATCGGACGGATAAGTGAACAATACGCAGACCTACTGAGCGGTTAGTTCAGCGTCGGTAAGATGGAATAAACGAGCCCTCCGTGAGAGATACATCCTCTCTATTCACACGCATCGCTGCAGACAGGCCTACACGGTCTGGGGTATGAAGACGAAGATTCGAAGTTCCACTGGAAAGCTTATATCGGTTCGGCAGTGTAGGGTGGATATGTCAACACGAAATCAGTACTCCGATCTTCGATATCCGCTCGGAGTTGTCGGACTCATCATCGTCTCGTTCTTCCTGAGAGCAGGCATTAGAAGGATCATTGATGGGATAGTTGCTGACTCGGTCTCATGGGTCCCACTCTTCGGTACGGTTGGGCAGACCGTGCTGATCTACAGCTGGGCTGTATCCCTATTCGCGTTCGTTCTCGTTCCCATAGTGGCTTTCTGGCTCGGGATGAGGTATGGACAGAGATCAGGATGAGTATGGCCCACTCATCGGGCTGTATCGGTAACAGGTAGCCGAAGTCGCTGATAGCCGTTTACTGATATACCCTCTCTATTCAGCACGTCGCTCCTGACAGCGCTCGGTGAGGTTTTTCCGAGCGTGCTGCATAGAGGGCACGAGTCGGTCACATAATGACTCTGGAGTTACACTGGATTAGCAACAGGGCCAAAATATGGGTTAGAGACAGCTCTCTTTTCTGGGTCGGTTTCTCTCCAAAAAGACGTTTGACACTCGAGCGTCGGCTTCTGTAGTGGCACATACTTAACGTCTCTCGCTTTGGAGGTTCATCGCGTTACACGAGTGAGCGTAAGGCTCAAACAAGTGAGTGTTCACTAAATGATTTAGTGACCGAAGCCGTCCCCACTGAGGCACAGGCAGAAATCACGGATGCAGTGCGCAAAGCGCTCGCCAAACACGGGTACGCGCGACTCACGACTGCGAAGATTGCCGCTGAAAGCTCGAAGACCGAGGCCGGACTCTATTACCACTACGATTCCAAGGACGCAATGGTCGTTGCGTTCCTCGAAAGTGCAACCGGATTTTTGAGACGGCAGCTCGAAGAAATCGAGGCGACTGACCCCGAAGCCCGACTCAGAGAAGCCTGTGATAGGCTGTTCGTGAAGTTCGACGACGAACCGCGGCGACGAACCAATATCGCTGTGATGGAACTACTTGCCCATGCCCCACACAACGAGACGCTCCAAGGACCCCTTCTCGAACTCGAATCCAGTAACCTCACCGTCGTCAAAGGAATCGTTGAAGACGGCATCGAACAAGGCGTCTTCCGAGAGATTGACGCTCGGGGAGTCGCGGCGTTTCTCCTTGCTGCTGCAAGTGGTTCGACCGGATTCTACCTCGCGCTGGAGATGGAAGACATCGGAGCTCCACTTCACGCACAGGCCGAGTCGTATATCGACTCGCTGTTAGTGTAGCCGAGGTGCTCTGTCGTGGATGAGCGATGCGAACGATTCGGCAGCCCAAGCGTACGAAGCTCTTGGTCCCTATCACACCGACGACTTATCTATCCCCAAGAGCGAGACTGAATAAATGAACGAAGATGAGACGTACTCGGAGCTATCTGTCGATGGCCGTGTGTTCAGGTCGGTCTCAAACGATGCCGGCGGGGACGTCGGGGGAGAGACGTACTTCTGGTTCGAACAGACGGACGACCTAATTCACGCGCGATATCACGGTGGGTCGGTCAGGCTCGGACATCTCGTTGGTCACCATCTTGGCGACACCCTCGATTTTCGCTACGCACACGCGACTACAGACGGTGAGACAGCGACGGGTCGTTCCGTCGACCGCATCGAACGTCTCGACGGTGATCGTCTCCGACTGCACGAAGAATGGGAGTGGGACTCCAAAGCGGGTTCAGGGTCGAGTGTCCTCGAAGAAGTCCTTGGAAAACAGATCCCACAGATTGAGCGCCCACTGTAAACTGGTCTCAAGCCAGCGTCGGTATGTCGACGAACAACTACCGCTGAACGAGCGCTGGATAGGGATTGAGGTTCTCAATATAGCCCATACACCGGGACATACGGTGGCTGTATCGAGAGCGATTAGGCTATTGAATCGCCGCGTCGGCGGTGCTTTGTCCCATTCTGCCGCTTAGTGAGTGTTCACTAAGTAAATTTATCACCCTCCTCATTTATCGTAAGGTGATGAGCAGTACGACGAAGCCTACAGATTTTGACCGTGGCTACGCACAGGTACTCGCCACCCGACTCAGAAGAATTCCCACTCTTGCGTGGGTTGCCGCAGCGGTCGGCGGGTTCATCGGGAGCGTCCCACTTGGCCTCATGATGCAGTACGGGAACCCTGAACCGTTGATTGCGCTCGCACTGCCGATGATGTACGGTTTCTCCGGACCTGACTTGCTCGCTGGATGGGCGATTCACCAGTTCCACGGGGTGGCACTCGCGGTGATGTACGTCGCGGCTGCCCAGTGGCAGCCAGTCACAGGTCACGCGAAGACGCTCCGTGGTGCTGTGGCCCTCGCAGTGGTCGTCGGCGTCGTCTCGACGGCGCTGTTCTCTGTGCTGCTGATGCCGCTCTGGCTCGGCGCTATCGGCTACCCGTTCACGCCGACGGTTCCCGACCTTGCGATGCCCGAGAAGCTCTGGAGTGTCTTTGGTCACGTCATCTACGCGCTCCCGGCGACGCTTGGGTATGCGCTCGTCACGAGACGGTGAGGCCTCCATGATCGCCGAAGACGTCACCCTCGGACTCCACATTCTCGCCGGTTTCACGGCACTGTTCGCGGGTTCTGGCGCGTTCGCAACGAAGAGAGGTAGCCACCGACACCGACGCCTCGGTCGCGTCTACGTCGGGTCGATGGCGTTCGTTTCAGCCTCGGCACTCGTGTTGTTCGTATTTGATCCGACCGCATCCCGTCAGTTCCTTGCGCTCGTCGCGGTGTTCAGTTTCTACTTCGTCTTCTCCGGGTACCGCGTCCTCTCGCGCAAGCGACTGACCGATAGTCCTGCAGTTATCGACTGGACAGAGACGGTTCTGCTCATAGGGGCTGGTGTCGGCCTGAGCGTGTTTGGGGCAACGCAACTCCTGTCGGGCGCAGGGTTCGGAACGGTGATGCTGGTGTTCGGAGGCATCGCCCTCGGGTTCGGTGGTACCGACATCCAGCAGTTCCGTCAAGGGGTGTCCGATTCTCGGGCGTGGTTCTACGGGCATCTCTCGCGAATGGCGGGTGGCTACATCGCGACAGTGACTGCCTTCTCGTCGGTCAACTTCACATTCCTGCCGTCGGTGGTCAGCTGGCTGTGGCCGACCGTCATCGGGACGCCTCTCAGTTTTCTGCTCGTGCGCCGGTATCGGTCGCAGTTTTCCGACGGGACCGCCAGTTCCTAAGAGGAGCGTATTCGAGCGACGGATTCGTAGGCGGATGAGTAGTAGCGTGGAGTTGACGCCAGAGTTCAACTTTGGCTTTCAGTTGAAGGACTGCCGTTCTACCTGTTCGTGACTACGTTTGGCGTACTCGTGTGCAGACAGCCTCTATCTGTTGCACACGGATTTGACAAATTTTGAGTAGTTTTCGGTTGTGCTGAAGAGAGAGCGCGTATCGGTCACGGGTACAGTACCCAGTATGAGAGAATCGACCCGCTCAGAACAAGGCGCGGGCCTTGTTTAGACGCGGTCCAGTTCGTCCTCTACGGTTATTTGCCAACCAACGAAATCGGGAGAGCAACTCTTACGAATATATTCTGTTCACCCAACAGAGTCACCAACCGATGCGATCTGGAGCGTCTAAACAAGGCTCAAGGCGCGAATTCAGCACGGGAGGTCGCTATGCTAAGACGTGTTCGGGGCGGCAGTAGTAGCGACGGTGTTACTGTAGACATTATCCCACCCCGAATCCTCTAAGAATCCCCATTAGCGCCAACGTTTAGAGTAGGGTTCTTGATGTATGATGTCTTTCTTACTGCATGGATCCAATGTTCTTCGAGTCTCAGAACGAGTTCCGTAGCTGGCTAGAAGAGCACCACGACACGGCAGAGGAGCTGTGGGTCGGCTACTACAAGGCCGATGCCGAGCGAGTCGGTATGGGCTACGACGAGTCAGTTGAGGAAGCGCTCTGCTTCGGGTGGGTCGACGGCCTGGTCAAAGGCATCGACGATGAGACGTACACCCGTCGGTTCACGCCCAGGAGCCCCGATAGCAAGTGGTCGAAGGCGAACAAGGAGCGGGTCGGCGCGATGATTCAGGCGGGAAAGATGACCCCGGCCGGAATGGAACTCGTCGAAGTGGCGAAGGAAACGGGCGAGTGGGCGGCTGCCTATCGCCTCGGCGACGACCACAAAGTCCCGGCCAAACTTGAGGCAGCGCTGCGTGCGGACGAAACCGTCTGGAAGAACTTCCAGAACTTCTCGAATACGGACCAGTATGCTTTCATCGCGGCCGTCGAGGAGGCTAAGACGGACGAGACCAGGCAAAAGCGGATCGAGCGAACGGTCAAACTCGCGGCGCAGGACCTCCGAGCATACGATGAGAACAACAAGCGGCGGCTGTGATGTGGTCTTTCGGAGGTACCCGTTTCTTAAGAACTCTCTTTTCTCGTGTCCTATTTCCTCACCATTACGGACGAAGTCACGGCTTTGCTCACCGGGAATGGTCGTGTAGTACGCGTGCTGAGTCGGTCGCGTCCTCCTGGTAGACTCCGGGTATTTTGTCGAGCTACTGCTGCGTACAGAGGATGAAGTGAGCGAGAGGGTTCACTGTAGAGTTCCGCTCGATAAAAAATCAGAATAATGACGCAGCGTAGAGCATCAGTGACAGGTTGTTTGCCCACGAGGGTCTGCAGCTAGTATTTGATTAATGGCGACGTTATTACATGCATGGCCACTATCCTTACTGTGTTTGGAACTGGCGAGGGACAGACCGCGAAGATAGCCGACAGCATCACGGAGGAATTCAAAGCCCGCGACCACAAGGCAACAACGGTGAACGTCGCGGAGATTGATCCCGAACTCGATCTCGACGAGTTCGACGCTGTCTTGATCGGCGCGTCGGTCCACTATGGGAGACAACAGAAGTCAGTTCGGAGGTGGGTCAAAACGAACCGCGACGTACTGGTGAGAAAGCCAAACGGATTCTTCCAAGTCTCCGGTGCGTCCGGGGCGAAGAATGACGAAGGGCTCGCGGAGGCGACGGGATATCTCGACAAGTTTATCGACGACACGAACTGGCAGCCCGACAGAATCGCCCTCTTCGGCGGCGCGCTACGCTTCTCAGAGTACGGCTTTCTCAAGCGAGCGCTGCTGAAATTCATCGTGAGAAACCAGGAATTCGAGATGGACGAGTCAGGAGACGCTGAGCTCACCGACTGGGAATCGGTCGTGTCGTTTGCCGATGAGTTCGCCGTGTTTGTTGAGGAGCGACTGGGCGAGGCGGTCAAAGCAGACTAAAAACCAACCGACAGTAGGCGACCGGTTGGCTTTCACGAACTGACACTGGGCGGCCACTACTTTGGCCGAGAACAACTGACTGGAGGAACAGAAGCGCGACAGCTCTCAGGCTGACGAACCCGGTATCGCTCAACGGATAAGCCATAGCGACAGTAGCTGACGTGCGCTCTGTATGCACGCAATACAGCAATCGACTCCGAGGTTCAAGGGTTTGGTCAACCTTGGCTTCTGTTGGTATCTAAATGGCTCTCCTTGCCGCTTTCATTTTCCGAACGAATCGGAGGTAATTATTATTAAGTATATCTCGAAATTCCACACGACGATGACTTTTCCAGTAGCCCGACCTGCTTCGAGATACTGAATTGCTTCTGTCACCTCGTCCAAATTATACCGTCGGTCGATAACGGGCTCGACATCACCGGATTCGAGGAGCCCCATCACGAATGCTAAATCGTCTCGGGCGGGGTTGAGCATGAGGGTACGGAACCGTTTTCCGCCCGTCACGGAGAGCACTGGGCCCGCAAGGAGTGCGGTCACGAATCGTCGCGTGGGTCCTCCAACGAAGACGTACCGTCCCGTCGGACGAAGGGCACGTGCGTACGCTCGCATCGAATGGGTTCCCGCCGCGTCCAGGATGAGGTCGTACTGCACCCCGCTTTCGGTGACATCCTCCTGCGTGTAATCGATGACGTGGTTTGCTCCGAGAGAGCGGACAGTCTCCATCTTCGCCGTGCTACACACCGCCGTGACCTCCGCGCCGAGGAACTTGGCGATCTGCACGGCGAAGGTTCCCACGCCTCCCGACGCACCGTTGACGAGGACGGTTTCACCCGATTGGAGCTTCCCGACATCCCGGAGCGCCTGTAGGGCGGCAACACCTGCAGTTGGGGCCGCCGCTGCCGCTTCGAACGAGACCGCGGCCGGCTTGCGCACGACAGCGCTGGCCGGGACACTGACGTACTCTGCGAACCCGCCAAACCCGCTTTTGGAGAGGTCAGCGACGACTTCGTCACCCGACTGGAAGTCAGCGACGTTCTTGCCGACTGCTTCGACCCGTCCCGCGACGTCAACGCCCAGAATTGGGAACTTCGGTTTGCGGTAGCCGCCGTACACAATGCGGACGAGGAACGGCGTTCCGCGCAGCAGGTGCCAGTCACCAGCGTTGACGGATCGAGCTATCACTCGAACCAGGACATCGTCGTCGCCCGGCGTGGGCAGTTCCACCTCGTCCACTCGGAGTACCTCAGGCCCTCCGTATTCCGAGTAGACGACCGCCGTCATCGTGGTCGGTTTGTGACCGGTCGTCGAGTGGGGCGATTCGGGCCGCTGTTTCGCGGTCGTCATTGGACCGCCTCCCGGGTTGCCGGGGGCTCCGTCCTGACGCCCTTGACCACGAGATACAGGGCGAGCGCGATTTCACCGACGACGGCAGTCACGATGACAATCGTGGCGGCGACCGGTTCGTAGGCGGGGATGAGGAAGAACGTGAAGCTCTCGGTCAGGTAGCCAATTGCTGCGAGTGCTACTAGCCCACCGAGAATCGCTGGGAACAGGCTAGATCTGTAGAGCAGGTATCCCAAGACGATGAGGTGTAGTCCGAAGAATATCCCACCGATCAGGTAGCCGTAGCTGTGCGCGGTGAGGAAGAGCAAGACGAGCGCGTCAATTTGTTCTGGACTAAAGACGGTCAAGTACTCCTCCCCGCGCAGCAGCTGGAGTGCCATGTACTGGTTGAGCATGTTGATGCTCGCTATCGCGGGGTGGGCAATCAGACGTAAGGATGCGGCCATTAACGCGAGCGTTCGGCTCACCGGTCTGAGGAGAACGTAGAGCAGGACAGCCACAACAGCGTCAGCTGAAAAGGCGATCAAGTCGCTGGCGATACCAAGCCGGAACAGTTGCTCAGCAGCGACGATGTTTGCGGCAGTCGCTGTCGCATCACCGGGGACGATGAGCGAGGCGCGAACGAACCCCTCACTGAAGCCAGCAGTGACAAAGATTAGCAGATAGAGAAGCCCGGTTATTCGGGCTATCGTCTTGGTTGAGATCGGTCGTTTGTTCGGCGTCTGCTCGACACCGACGGGCTCTGCGGTTGTAGTTGCCATTAGGTGTATCTCTTGGAATCCTACCTAAGCGACACCAGATACTGGGTTGGCGATATGACGAGAATCGCAGTCCAATCAACTGTGTATGTCCACTAAGGATCGCTGTAAATGTAGGATGTGAGACGATATAATCGTTTGCGTCAACTGGCAGTTGTGTTAGATATGCATAACCGTCAGTTAGAGATTTGTTGCTACCATCGTCGGCTCCTGATACATTGTTAATACGCTAATGGGCGACTCGTCCAAATCAAACGGACTGAGATGAGTACGTATGGGACAAGATGTGCGGAATGGTTAGGATTGCCGGAGTGCTACTAGACCGGATGGAATCCCGGGCAGATACGCAACAGTCGATGGCACCAGATGGATCTAGGAGCGACGATCTACCTGGGTATCCGAATACCATTGAGGACGTGTCGACGGGCGCGTCTATCACGTTCCTTGAAGACAGTGTTGACGAACAGGGCGCGTACTTGCTGATGGAAGGTGTTCTTCCACCGGGAATCGACAGTGGGCCCGCTCGTCTTCACCCGCGAGCGGAGGCTCACTCGGAGGTCGTAGCGGGTCAAGCCGACGTGACGGTACGGTGAAAGCTACACGCTGCTTCCTGGCGAGTCGCTGACTATCGAGATTGGCGAGGCCCATAGTATCCGGAACAGCGGCACCGACACGCTTGTGGTTCGGACGACGCTACGTCCGCCAGGCGAATTCGAAGGTGCGATTCGGGCGCTCGATGAAGCTAGTGCAGGCGGGGAGCCGGACTTACTTGCGGTGGTGGCGGTGCTCTCCCACTACCGAGCGGACGTGCGTCTCGCGGCGATCCCATGGTGGCTGCAGCGCCCCCTCTTGGGCGTGTTCGCCAGGATTTCGACAGTGCTCGGTCGGAATCCGATCAGGTAGTCCACAGCCCAGACACACCTGGTCGGCTGTGGACAATCTTGTTTCTCGACTGCCGGGAAAGATGGCGAGCTCATCTGGATCGTCTGGACAGGGACGAGGACAGTATGATTGACGAATGCCGGCACCAGCGGCACGGTTATCTTCCCAGACAGCTATTGTAATATCAGTGATACAAAGTGGCATCGTCTACTAACCAAGCAGTCGAGAGTATTGAGCGGCCGGCCGGTGTGAGTCGGTGGAACTACCTGCGGGTCGGTGGTCTGGCAGCGCTAACCGAGGCGGCGATCTACGTGGCCGGCATCGTGTACTTCCTCGTCGTCCTTGACTTTGCGAACGTTACCGCGCCGCTCCAGCAGGTCGAACTGTTCGTGGCGAACCAGACGAGTCTGTACGCGATGTACCTACTCATCTACGTGGTCTTCGGCGTCGTTCTGGTAGCGCTCGTCTTGTCACTCCACGCGCGCCTCAAGACCGACGCACCGATGCTGATGGGGGCGACGACCGCGTTCGGGCTGATTTGGGCCGGGCTCGTCATCGCTAGTGGGATGGTCGCCAACATCGGAACGGGCGTCGTCGTGGATCTCTACGGCACTGACCCCGCCCGAGCGACGACGGTCTGGCTGGCGGTCAGTCCGGTTATCGACGGGCTAGGCGGCGGCAACGAAATCGTCGGCGGCATCTGGACGCTTCTCGTGAGCGTGGCCGCGCTACGGACGCGGGCACTACACCGGGTGCTGAACTACTTCGGTCTCGTGGTCGGCACGGTAGGCATCCTCTCGGCCATTCCGGCACTCGGTGAGGTCGGCGGTGGCATCTTCGGTCTCACGCAGATCGTCTGGTTCGTCGGCCTCGGCATCCTCCTGTTACGCGCGGGTCGCCGTGAAGCGTCTACGTTCCTTCGTGAGGAGTGACTCGGCCGACGGCGGTGTAAGACGAACACGGGCGGGTTGCTGAATACACCCTCTCTAGTTCCCACGTCAGTGCTATCAGTTATTGAGGGTTTCAACAACCCTCCCGCTCCAATCTGACCACTCATACCGCTCTCGTTGAGGTTTGTCGGCATCCGAAGGCGCGAGGCGCGCCTACGAGCGTGCCGGAACATGACTTCACATGACTGATCCAGACGCATTCGAGGATATGGCAGCCGATCACGAACAACTCGAAACCGACCTCCTCGCACAGGACCGGGATGCGGCCCGAGTGTCGACGGCGGACGTCGATGAGACGACGGCGCAACAGATCGACAGTGACCTTGTCGACGACGGTGTTGTGACGGCAGTCGCCGAGCAGCGGGTCTCATTCACGAACCGAGTAACGAGGTATTTGATTTGATTCGACAGCTCGCCGTTTTCCATCGTGGGTGGACAGCTGGCTAGGATGCCGCCGAGGAAACGCCGTAATGCAGCAGACGCTTTCGGGATGTGCATTCTGCGATACGCTTCCCAAGTCGGAGCGGGCGCCGCCTTCACCTGGGGGAAAGATGAACGGGTTTCACATCCGATCTGCGTTGACTGCGCCGTCCAAGACCGGGCCGATCCCGACGACCGAGATCACCCCGCCTGTGATCGCAGTGGCCTTGTCGTCGATACGCTCGCGGTGTCGCCGGCACGAAGCGCCGGCTTCCAGCGGGACCTCCGGTCCCGCCCGGCTCACGCGATTTCGCATGGAACTTGGACATCTCGAGGGCCCGCTACACCTCTGTCCGCTGTCGTCCTGGTGGGCTCGCAACGTACTGGACGGCGACCCCGACAAGCATCTTGTTTGGGAAGCCACACCGTAGTAGTCGGCGACCAGCCCCTTCCAACAGGTCAGCTACATGCGTGTGCAAGCGATATGTATCACCGAAACCGTTATCGGGCTATGTGCAAAATTTACACATAGAATGAGCGCGAGAGATGAACCCCGACGAGTCCATTTCCAGTCGCCGGAGTACCTCGTCGAGCGTCTCGACGCGATTGCGGACCTCTTCGACAAAGACCGGACGGACGTCCTCGTCGAGGCCATCCGCGAATACATCGACGAGACGGCCGACAGCGAGACGTTCCAAGAATTGGTGGCGACGAAGTACTACGACGATCAACTCGAGTTCGAGACGGTCAAGCAGCTGGTTGGCGCCGAGACCGCCCAGCGGCTTCGGCTTCTCAAAGCGGATCTCGAGGCCGAACCGTTCGATCTCGCAGCGCCGACTGACGTTGACATTTACGGCGACGGTGCGACGACGGTCGAGACTGTGGACGACGACGAGCGATGAGTAGGCCGCGACTGCGGACAGTCATCGCCGACACGAGTGCGCTTGTCAGTCTCGCCGTACCTCGTGCGGACGCGACCGTCCACACCGACGTTCCCGACCCGCTGCAGTACCTGTTCACATCGTGTGACGTATTCGTGCCGCCAGAAGTGGTCGCGGAGCTCCGCGACATCACGCAGTATCAGGATATTCACGCCGCAGCTGCGAACAATGTCCTCGCAGCCCACAACCACTACACGGTTGAGGATCCCTACGAGCGCGACGAGACGCCAGACTCGCGGCCGACGTTCGGCCTTGACGACGGCGAAACTGACGGCATTGTGCTCGCGAACGCGCTCGATGTCGACGGGTTTCTCACCGACGAGTTCGGCGGGACGAACTTCCCGCTGATTCACGCCGTACTGCAGGGGCCGCGGATCGTCCCGACGCCTCGGCTCATCGTGGATTACGCTCGGAATGGACACATGAGCCACGAGGAGGCCCGAACGCTCATCACGACGATTAGCCCGCATCGCAGCTGGGAGAACAGTCCCTACGTCACGCAGTTGCTCCAGCGCCTCGACGAGTAGCTATCCAGTGGACCACGCCTACACCCTCCGCATGAAGCTCGTTCATCAATTCTGACCCCCGCGAGTTAACCAACAAAGAGTCGTAGTCCTTCGCAGCGTTGGTTAACGGCGTGGCAGCGAGTAGTTTGTCCGCGCCTGAGGGGCCGAGGCGCGTCAATACGCGCTGACGTGATTCCTATGCCAGGTTCAGACGAACTCGACGATGCATCAGCCGACCACGAACTGTTTGAAGCGGAACTCGTCGCACAGGATCAAGATGCTGCTCGCGTCACAGTAGCGGATATCGACGACGGGAGAGCCCATTCCCTCGTCAATGACCTCGTCGACGACGACGTCGTCACTCCCATCCCCGACGAACGGGTTCTCGTCCACGAGCCAAGCGACGAGGCATTTGACTTGATTCTCCAACTGGCGGTCTTCCATCGAGGCTGGACCGCCGCTCGCGACACCGACGAGGGAGGAAAGTGATGCAACAGACGCTCGCTGGCTGTGCCTTCTGCGATTCGATTCCCGGTACAGGTGTGGGGGAGGCACATACATGAGGAAAAGACGAACGAGTCACACACCCGATCTGCGTCGACTGCGCGATCCAGTCGAATCCCGATCCCGACGATCGTGACCACCACGCCTGCGATAGTTGTGGTCTCGTCGTCGATGCGCTTGCAGCGTCGCCGGCGTGAAACGCCGGCTTCCAGCGGGACCGAAGGTCCCGCCCGGCTCACACGGTTCCGTGTCGAACTCGGCCACCTAGAAGGTCCACTACAGTTGTGTGCGCGATGTTGTCCCGGTGGTCCCGCAACGTACTGGACTCGCGACCTAGACGACCATCTCGTTAGTGAGTCTTGATACAGAGTCGTAGTCGGCCGTACGTGTCAGCGATGATTCTTGAGACCCTTATCCATCAGCACAGCCTACTCGCCCTACCGATGACCGACACGGAACGCTATTCTCACGGGTACACCCCGATGGACTACGATGCGGACAGCGAGGCAGACGAGGTATACCAGCGGTGTCTGTCGTATCTTCTTGCACACGCGCCTATCGAGCCCGACGACATCGTGCTTGACATCGGTACGGGTACCGGTATCGTCGCTTTCGAACTTGCGTCGAAGTGTGACCACGTGATAGGGCGGGATATCTACGACGAGTGGCTCCGGTACGCCCGTGAGAAGGCTGAGCAGCGCGGTATAGAGAACGTCTCGTTCGGCCACGGGTCGTTCCGTGAACCGAACGTTGACGAACCGGTGGACGTCGTCGTCGCCAGCTATGCCCTCTACATGGCCTACGACGAAGGGGGCGAGGACGAATTACGCGCCGCCATCGGCGGTCTCGCGTCGCTGAATTCGCGGTGCGTAGTGATCGCCGACAAGATGCGCTTCGCGCCGGTGCAGTCCCCAAGCGAGTACGAGACGTTGCCACCGATGGGAACCGTCGCAAATCTCCTCGTGGATGCAGGCTTCACGATCACCGATATCGATATCATCACTGAGTCGGTCGGTGTCATCATCGCCACCCAGTAGCGCCACATCGGCAGCCTCTGTCGAAAACTCAGCCGTACGGCACTTCCGAAGTGAGATACTGATTTGCTCAGTACGACGGTGGGCTTACCACCTTCAACAGTCAAGCGGTGATAGATGAGTGAGGACAGTGAGTCAGGAGTAAGCGGGAAAGAGATGGGGGCAGGAATGGCGATCGGGATCGCAATCGGCGTTGCTATTGGTGCTGCTACGGATAATCTTGGACTGTGGATTGCACTCGGCGTTGCACTTGGTGCCGCAATTGGGGCTGGTTTAAGTAATCGAGAATAGGGGAGGTATGATCTCTAATTGATGAATTCGCGTCCTGTATGTATCACGCACTTCCAGTCATAATCAGAGGGTTTCAGCAGATTTTCACAGCCCTCACGTTCTACCCCCTCGCGGTCAGATCGTCGTTGAGCGACGTTCTACGCGCCCATCAGTTACCGCGACGGCGTCTTTCTCTTCCAGCCGCCTCACAATCTCCTGTACGTCCGCTGCGGGCCAGTCGAGTTCCTGTTGTAGGTCAGTCACCGATTTCGGTTCGTCGAGCGCGTGCAGCACTTCGAGCTCTTCGTAGACGCGTGCGGTGATCTCCGCCACAGGGCCGTGCAACGGTGTCGTCACGTTGTGTTGTTCGGTGAGATCGGTCAACGCTTCGTTGACGTACGTCACGAACAGCTCTTGGTCCAAGAGTTCGACCTGCGTCTCGAGTTCCGCTTCGACGACGTCGAACTCGAGGCCGGTCTGCATCAACGAGAACACATCCTCGATGTCGTCCACCCGACCGGCGACCGCTTTGAACAGGAAGATGTCTTCTGGACTCACGAGGTCGACCACGAGATTCCCAGGATCGAGATAGCGTTCGCTCCGCTCACGAATGCCTGGAGACAGAATCAGCTTGCCGATCACCTGCTGGTTGAAGATGTCGATACGACACCCGTCATCGTTCTCGAGGATGCGCTGGGCACCGAGTTCTTCGTACTCTTGGTCCGGCTCCCGGACGATATCGTATCCCAGCTCGAGGAGCACCGCCTTTAGCTGACTCAGATCGTCGCCGGAGGAGACGATGAGGTCGATGTCTTTGGTCGTCTCTTTGAGTCCGCGAAACGCCATCGACCCACCACCAATCAAGAAGACGGTGAGGGGGTTGTCCAGCTGCTGGCCGATGCGCTCGAGTTCCGACCGGATGTAGCGCTATCAAATCGCGCCCTCATAGCGTCACCTCGTACTCATCAGCCAGTTCCTGGAAGTCTTCCCACTCGGGAAGTCGGGGCGTCCGCTGGGCACCGCTGGTTTCGAGATACGTGTAGAGGTCGTCGACGACGTCGTCAACGCCGTACTTGGTGGCTTGGGTTCGGAGTTCGTTGCGGTCGATGTCGACGTGACTGAGCAAGAGCAGGCAGTATGACTGCGTTCGTGCGCCCGAATCGATCACGAGCATGTGGCAGCACAACATCTCCGGCGAGAGCTCGCTCATCGCCTCCGAATAGAGGTAGTGTCTGCGGTCACGTGCCAACAGCGGGAGGCCGTATCGCTGGAACTGGTCTGGACCTGTCGGAATGAAGTGTTCGTCGGCGATTTCAGCCGGCGTCTGGACAAGGAACTCGTCGAGGGACTCCCACAGAATCGTGTAGGTGTCGGTCTGTTCTTCAACAGTCTGGCGGTGGACGTGATGGGCCAGCTCACGAGCGAATACGCTCAGCTGTTCGAAGCCGTCATTCAGTGCGTACGCCCCGTCGTCGGTCTGGTAGACGATTCCGCGATGCTGAAGCGGGGCAAGCGCACGGTGGACGGTGCTTCGGTGGACGTCGGCGCGGCGTGCGAGTTCTGTCGCTGTCCGTGGGGTGTCGAGGTAGTAGCACACACGGAGGGCTGCCCCTGACAACAGCTCCGGCCAGTCGATGTGTGAATACTGCTGGGTGAGGTTCGTGAGTACCTCGAGTGCCTTCGCGTCCGACAGTCGAATCCGCTTTGTTTTCCCCTGTCGGCGTGTCTCTACGAGGCCAGTCGTTTCGAGGCGTTCGACGAGTTCTGAGGTGTAACTGAGACTCCGATCGAGATTCGTCGCGAGTTCAGAGACCATCTGCTCACCGTGGAGGACTGTAAGGGCGCGAACTTCACCTTCTGTGAGCATCCTGTTGCATACTAGCGAACCAATATATAAATCACTTCGGTATTTTGCAACGCAGAGCTGACTTTGTCGAAGACGTGGGCACAACAGATGAAAGCCCTCGGCCGCTCGGCATCGGCTTTTCTATGATGTGAATGAAGCATAATCAACGCAGAGCTGAAGAAGAATCTGCTTGATTAAATGCAGACCGACAGATAGTATTTTCATGTCCCGTCCCACCGTTCTTGCATATGTATTGGAACGAAGAGGAGGTCAAGGACTACATTCGCTATCCCAGCGAAGGCAGCGCAGAGGAGCTTGCTTCTGAGATTTATTTCATTGCCCAGAATGAACTTGGCCAAGATGAAGTGATGGCGGAGCTCGTCAACGAGCTTGAAGAGAACGGGTACGACTATGCACCTCTCAGGCCATACCGTTCACTCGAATACTACGAGATGAAGACCGGCGAAGTCCGCTCTACCAATAAGAAACAGTGCGTCAGGTACAATGAGATAATGCTGCACTGTATCAATATCCTGACTGAGTACCCATTTGCACTAGTTACCCATCCCGACCCGGACTCCTGGAAAATCGTCACAGCTGCAGATTTGAATACAAGAACTGCGAAGGAGTTCCTGTTCACCTATTATGCAGAGACTGCGAAAGCAGTTGCTGATCTAATCAAAGCTGAGTACAGCGTTGAAGAACTCCAGGAAGTCTACGAAGATATCCGTCCAAGAGGAGGCGCAATAGGTCGATGGCGTAACGCTGTCGATGAGAACGTGAATCTTCATCCCGTTGAGTTCATGTCCATCGCAGACCTGAAAGAAGTTATTCGAGGTAACGAGGACCTCCTCAATCAATTGGGGTTCTCCTCAAAGACTCAGTGTAAGAAGGCGTTCGACACTGTTGAGAAGTATCGAAACAAGGTGATGCACGGCAACAGAAGCGTGATTTCTAGCGAAGGGGATGTAAACGCACTCGTTGAATCACTTGAGATAGCCTGTAATATAGCGGTTGAATCAGGTGGTGACGGCCCTGGATTAGATATTCCACCTTGATTCGCCACAGGTTGCTTCGTACTCTGAGTTCGCCAGAATGTCGGCTGTATCACTGAACGTCGGGCCCGGTTGAACAGGTTCTTTGTTACGGCCTACCATGCAGCGCCGCTGCCGCCCTCCATGTCGCACGCGACCGTCAATTTGAGTTAATGTTGTCGCCCAATATTCCATAGATCTCTCTGTGAAACAGCTGGTTAGGTAGGTGACTAGGCGCACGTAGTAAATCGAATCGGGAGTAAGTCAATTAACCGAATGGAAGCCAGACTAGCATCACCCAGACAACAAGCGTATACATGGCATCGATAGCCACTGATCTTGCGTTCGTAGTGAGTACCTGATCATATCGGAGTCCGCCAAAGGAGATGTACGCGACGTTGACTACGTGCTGTAGAAGCCTCATTACAACCACCACCCCGAGAACGGTGAGGACCGGTCCAAGAATCCATGAAAGAGTCCACGATAAAACGAAGTAAACCGGGAAGACCACCATACCCGAAATTCCGAGTGCAAAACCGATAGAAACTCGATCACTGATCGGTTTCTGGTCACGGTGAGTATCAACCCAAGTTTGAAGCTCATCGATGTACGGATTGTCCTCTTCTTCTGGGATTGAGTTTCGTAGAAGAAAGTAAGCCACAGAAACATAGACTGCCCGAAGAACTTGAATGAGAAGGAGTGAAACCGCGGTTTTCATCGAGTCCCAAATCGAGTCCTCAGAATTTATGAATTCGGTGACTGCATCAACGTCTCCCAAATCCATACCAATAGATTGGGTGATAGAAACCACCTTGACGTAGTACAGAACGCCCCAACTGAACCGGTACGTCTGAAATACCGATTCGTACCCGAGTATAAACAAAACGGTCCCGAGTAGCGTAATCAATAAACTCAGGCCAACTGTCTCAATACTGGGAACAAACGCTGAAAATTCGATACTAGCAAACTGGACAATCTGTACCAGACAAATTATGGCACTAATTTGGAGAGGCCGAACCGTAAGCCTGGAAACCCGTTCTGGGTCGGCAAATCGATCTGTGAACGCAAGAAATCTGAAGACAGACGAGAAGACCAGCACCACCATCGCTACTGAAAGCAGGGTCTGTCTGTAGCCTGATGATGGAATCTGCCCAACAGCCAGTGCAAGTGCAGGTCCAATCGCAAGTTCTGCACCAAACTGTTCAGAGATTGAGCGCTGGAACACGATGTCTGAAACAGAATCGCCATCGACGCTCCCCATAGAGATGATAGGTACATTATCACATATTCTGAAGTATCTTGCTCCCCAAGCCGCTAGTTGAGAGTCGTTTTTCGCTAGCCAGTAGAATTGACTCGATGTACCACCGACAGGTGTAGATGTCCTGATCGGGGAATAACCCGAGGTTGTCGGTGAGTAGCAATTCTCGTCTCACAAGCATAGATTCTGTTTGAAAGCCCTCGGCCGCTCGGCATCCTGCGACCACGCGAGACGCAGTCCCGCTTGCTCCCGTTCGCTTCGCTCACGGGAACCCCGCTGCGCTCCTCGTGCCTGCGGTGCTTGCGGGGCCGGGGGACGACCGAGACGGCCTCGCCCTTTCTGAGTCCACCAGGATGTCGGCTGGGTAACTGAGCGTCGAGAGTGGTTGAACGGTGTTCTCTACGGCCCGCCCCGCTCGCCGCTGCCGCCCTCCGCGTCGCTCGCGACCGACCATTCCGGGCATGCGGGCGCTCTCCGCACCGCCCGCGCCCGTTCCGGGCTAAAATGAATCTGGTCTCAACGCCAGCGGGTAACCGCGGGGGGTTGCGCGACGTGGCTGCTCACCACCTACTGATTGATCTTTAGCTGAGGATACAGCAGAGAATGAGATCGGAGCCAGTTTAGAGGCTATTCGATTCGACGAGAGTCCCAGTCGCAGTCGGAATTACTCGCCCACCGACCTCTACCTGAATCGAATCTGCAGTTGTCTGCCCACGTAGATACAGTAGTGAGGGTCGGTTCACTTCATATCCTTGTTCGACACGTACGTCGATCTCAGACGTGTCGAAGTACTGGTGTTCAGTAAGGTATGCAGCGAGACACCCATTCGAAGCACCAGTGGCAGGATCCTCAGGGATACCGAAAAACTCTGCAAACACTCGGACGTTGAGCTCGTTTTCTGGTTCGTACGTCTCCGGAGCGAACACGAGGAGATTCCGTAATCCGTGCTGATCAACCAATTCCGAATACACTTCATCATTAGTCTCGGCCTCCTTCACCGCACTCAGCGATTCAACTGGCACAATTAGTGTCGGAACGCCAGTTGAGATAATCTGGGCTGGGAACTGGTCATCCAGAACGTCAGCTGGTAGGGAAACCGCGTCCGCCGCCCTCGTAGGCTCAATTTTTTCATCGAACGTTGGTTCCGGGTGCTCCATTAGTAAGATTTCTTCACCAGTAGCTGTTTTTTCGACTGAAACGGGGATTGCGCCGACTTGTTCGTGTAACACTAGTTCATCATCGGAAAGTCCGAGCCGCTCTCGGAGAACGTACGCCGTACCGAGCGTGGGGTGGCCGGCGAACGGTAGTTCTGTCGTGGGCGAGAAGATGCGGACCTCGAATCCGTCCGCATGACTTCCATCTGGGTCGATGAATGTTGTCTCTGAGTAGTCGAATTCGTTCGCGATCCGCTGCATTTCCTCGCCGCTCATTTCACCTTCTGGTTGTACAACCGCAAGTTGATTCCCCGTATATTGGCTTTGTGCAAAGACATCAACGATATCATAACGGATGTCACCCATACTGCTCACGTATTTACTTACAGAGATTGGATGATAAGTAGTCTCGTCAGGGCGAGTCTCACCGGTCTCTCTTACTCGGAGTGCGCTTTCTACTCTCCTAATTACGGGCTGTAGAAACCTGATAAATCAAGCGTAGTATGTTTCTATGACATTTGGTTCAACTGTTTAGTCCGGTAGTGTTTTGAGCGCCTGCAAAGGGTGCAGGCGCGCTCGGTCGTGCCTGCACAGCACAGGTGATTCGAGATGCGAGACCACCACCAGCGACAGGTGTACCGTCAGCAGGAGGCGCGGTAACCGATGGCGGTCGAACTGAACGAGATCCAAGTGGCCGAAGTCGAACTGGAGGAGTGGCTAGTCGAACAGGCTGAGAACGGTGTTCCGGAAATCGTCCTGATCGGGCTCCTTCGGGACTACGCGGACGACATCGAACACCTCGGCTACGTGCCCCGAATGTGGGGTGAGTCAAAGCAATGAGGCGGACCAACACCTTCGAGGTCGTCCCCCAGTCGGAACAAGACAAGGCCGTCCTGCGACACCTCCTCGATGCATCAGCCAGCCTCTGGAACCAGCTGACGTACGCCCGTCGGCAGCAGTTCTTCGCCGGCGAGAGCGTCTGGGACTGTGACGGCTACTACGACGAGTACGTCGACGTGTTGGGGGTCGGCGACGACCCAGCAGGTCACGCGCGTCAACGACGCCGCTTGGCGGTCGTTCTTCGAGACGGTCGAGGAACCCGACCAGGAGGTCAACCCGCCCGGCTACTGGGGGAACCAAGCCGACGGGCGCGACGAGCTGACGGACCTAGAAGACGAGATGTGGGAGTTGACGACCAAAGTGTCTGAGAGTATCCCGTCCGAAACGGAGTACTCGGCGGCGCGTAACGATTGGTGGCCGTTCTGGTAGCCACAAAGGCGGAAGAGCACAGTATCCTAGAACGACTCAGCGTCGGTTTCTCGGACGAGCAGTAGCCTACAACGACTGGCTGGTGTGTACTCTACGGCTCGCACCGCTCGCCGCATTCCGCCTGCCGGTGAGCAAAGCTCACCGACGTCCCGCTCACTCCGTTCACGGGACCTCCGCGTCGCTCGCGACCGACCATTCCGGGCTGCCTGCCTGCGGTAGCGGGCGGGCTGCCGGGCTAAAGTGAATGTGCCCTCGACGCCAGCGGGAAAGCTCGGGGGGTTGCGCGGCGTGGCTGCTCACCCCCCACGCTTTCTCCGCTGGACGCTCGCTCCGGGCGGGTCGCTGGAAGACTCACTCCGTTCGTCTTCCAAGCCTCACCTCGCTGTGCTCGGTGAGACGGCGCGCGGTGCTGGTTGTGCCTCTCTCTTCCGAGCGCTCTCGCTCGCGCCCCAGGGGGCGCTCGCGAAGGCGCGAGCGAGAGCGCGTAGACGGGTCTGTCGGTCGTTGTGATACGAAGAACCGCGATGTAGAGGCATCGCGGTGTCGGGCGCGTGAGCGCCTTCAGGAGCGTGTGACTCCAATGTCAAGTAAGAACGTCACCAGTCAAGTAGTTTCGGTCGATGAACAGGCATTCGGGAACACGGACGAAGCGGCGGTCGACGAGGACGGCTTCGAAGTCGTCGATGAAACGCCGGAGTTCCAAGCGACGGTGCAGATGGAGACGCAGGCGAAGGTGGATGCGAACCACCCGGACGGGATGGTCGACACCAGTGATGAGCGGATCTACGGTGCGACGCTCGAACAGGAAGAGCGCATTCAGGCGCGGGAGGCTGAACTGGAGTGTATCAGTGCCAAAGCCGAACTGGGCACGCAAGAAGGTCGAGAGAAGCGGACGCGAGATATCGCGGCAAAGCGGAGTGCTGAACGACGTGCTGAATTCCAAAGACGGGCCGCGAGCGTGGATCCGTGGGCCGACCCGGAGCGAAACGATCCTCGTGCAGAACTGACGCAGGAGCAGTTGGCAGCGGTAAATAAGCAGTCGATGCGGCTAGCCGAGAAGTTGGATGGTTGGTCGCGAGCGGCGATCGGGCGGCG
The DNA here is from genome assembly GCF_031624635.1 of Halogeometricum sp. S3BR5-2. Classification (NCBI taxonomy): domain Archaea; kingdom Methanobacteriati; phylum Methanobacteriota; class Halobacteria; order Halobacteriales; family Haloferacaceae; genus Halogeometricum; species Halogeometricum luteum. The sequence continues at coordinate 51,841 of NZ_JAMQOQ010000007.1, forward strand.
GCTGGGTGAAGCCGTGGCCGATGGGAAGAGCCTGACGAGTGCAGTCGTCGGGGTGTTCGAGGAATTGGAGACGGCGCCGGGACAGGTAGTTCCCATTGGGAAGCTCGAGGAGGTTAATCGCAAGGAGGTGAGCATTGAAGGTACTGTGACGCAGCTGTGGGAGCCATCAAGTTCGGCGATTTCCCAAGTGGGACTCATCGAAGATGAGAGCGGGAAAACGAAGTTCACCAGCTGGGTGGCGAGCGACCAGCCGTGGATTGAAGAGGGCGAGTGCGTTCGGATTCACGGAGCAGCGAAGAACTGGTACAACGGGCGCGTCTCCGTGGCCTTGACGGGGTGGAGCACCGTGTATTTCCCCGAGCGCGGTCGGTGGTGGGAAGTGTAGGCAGTCATCGCGGTTTTCTTTTTTACTAAGTGCCGGACCGACCCAGACCCCACCGCTCCACCCTCCGTTCCTAGCCTCCTGTAGTCGGCCGGCAGCCACGATTGTATCCTCAACTTGGAGAGAATAAGGTTAATGGGGAGAACGACTCGCTATTGCGAGGTGACTGTGATTATCTGCCCTACGAGGGGCGAGGATACAGACAAAGTATCCCTCGAACCAACGATATCCGAAGAACACACCCTCACCGCCCGCGAACGGCTTGCGTCCCCCTCCATGGAGCCAGACGAATGACCCTCTGGTTGTCAAAGCACAGCTAGAAGTCGCTCTGGACGCCTGAGACGACCTACCCCCAATGCCGCTGCAGGAGTAGTGTCCAGTCTGTGGAAAGGGGGTGTTTTAGAGCAGATTCAAGACCATCAATGCGAAACCGGTAGCAGGAGATAGAATACGCCAGCTGGTTCGGACTCCCTTCTGAGTGTTTTCTTTGCTTATTATTCTTCTCTGGTTTCCCGCATTAGCCTCTGGATCCGCCTCGGACCATATACGTCTTCTAGATTGGCTATAACATTCTGTACGAATACTGGGTGATTTACCTTCGAATACTCTATCGATTTTACGATTCCTGATACGAATTCTTTTTCTTTACCTTCTATACTAGCTTGCTCAGCTAGGTCCCTAATTAGTACTATAACTGCTTTGTAAAGGCACTGTCTAGTTAACCTCTTCAGCCGGCGTTCGTCCATTGAGCGCTTGATGCGGTCGTTGAACGTTATAGTAATGAACGAACAGTGCAAGCCACTGGCGGACGCTCAGCCGACTGCCCACCCACGAATTATGGAAGCGGTCAACTCGCATTTTGAGGGTGTGAAACCACTTTTCGATGAGGTTTCGGTCCGTATAGTCAACCCGACCGCTCAATCCTAATCGAGAGAGGGCAGTCCGATAGCCGAACTGGTCGACCAGAAACAGAGTGTCTTCGCAATCGTGTTTCTCGACGACTCCGTGAAGGAACGCAGCCGCCGGATCGATGCCATGTCGCTTGAACAGCTGTACGTCGAGAAGTAATTTTGTGTCGATGTCTATTGCAGCGTACAACCAAGACCATTCACCGTTGATTTTGACAGCGGTTTCGTCGACCGCGACCCGCTTCGGCGAAGCCGAAGGCGGGTCTGAGACGCTGTCGGCCAGCCGATGAACCCACTGGAAAATCGCCTGAAACGAGCGATCTACGCCGATCAAGCGAAGTATCGCTTCTGTTTCCCTGAGCGAGAGACCGGCAGCGGGAGCGGACGGCGACGCCCGTCAGGGCGTTCGCCGTCCGCCTCCACGCTGCCAACATTCAAGCGTAGCTGTGTCCAAACTCTGCTTGAGCAGGTTTGAGAGTAGCATAGAACACTAGCTCTTCGACCTGCTCGCTCCTTAACTAGACAGTGCCGCGAATTCGATATTATTGGTATCGGCACATTTCGTGACACAGAGGACGTCAATCAGACGATTAAGCAGCTACTGAACGCTGCGACTGTCCGGCAGTCTTCAACTGCGATCGTACTGAACAAACCAGTAGAGAATCAACAGTTCGAGCTTGACGTCGAGTCATCAGACTGACCTGCAATGATCGGCTGGTATCCGTTTTTGTTCCAGCAATCATTCCCTACGAGGTGATTCAGTTGTTGGCCACAATTGGTATGCATGGGAGAACGCTATCCTGCTTGATGGCCCGTGAAAACGCGGCTGCCGAAGACAGTCTGAGAAATGCCTTAGAGCACGTCGAAAACAAAGAGACAGAATACTGGGTTCGGACGGCACTCCAACAGCTCGTATCGGGATAGAAGTGACGTGTCAAATGGGTCCGTGCAGAATACACTCTCAGCTACCAGTCGTCGAATTCATGTCGATTCAGTTTCTGAGATGGCAGTGACTGCAGGTAAGCAGTCAATAAACATCGAAAGAATCTCACTGGGCTCGTAATCAGGGTCGTACGGTGGTGGACTCCAGATTTCGACATCGATAGCCGTCGCTGAGGTGATCTGTCCCTCAGTGACGATGATCATGAGTACTGCGCTCTGATAGATCGCAATAACGCGGTGGGTGTCAACGTCCAGATGTTCGATTACTGTGGATTTGAGTGCTGCAAGTAGATTCACTTGTTCGGCCAGTTCGCAGTGCTTCGCTGGCTCATCCTCACTCATTGTCGTAATCTACGTTTCCCGGATACAAGTAGCTCCGGTCAGGAGCTATCTTTGAGCCCTGCAGGGCGGTGTGGAGGCTCATCAGTGACACTCACAAGGTCATCCTTGGCACGTTAGCGATATAGCCGTGCCTCACGGTCAAATAGATCGAAGACACCGTCCTGCATCCAGTCGAACAGACACTTCTCGTCCTCATACTCCGCTTAAGGACGTGGTCCTTCGAGAAGTACTCAGTCGTACCGACAAGTAATCCCTGCTCGACGAGGAAATCACTCGGGTCCTTCTCGGCGACCCCGACGAGGTACGTCACAATATCGGCGATTAAGCAGAATTTCTGGATGCTGTGGTCCCACTCACAACGGATATCGACCGTTCGGAAGACATACGCGTCGGTACGTCAGTTGAGGCGATCCACAACACGGTTCAACCGCCCAAGAGATTCTCGATATCGTCGACAGCTAGGTCGAGTGCTCCTGTTCTAACCAACAATCGGCCTTCACTCTGTCTTGTTGGTTAACTCGTTCAACGCCCGCCCTCTGTGACAAGGCTAATGCCAGTTCATTTCGTACTTTATGTACGGAACGTAGGTATGAATACCATAGAAGAAACACAAAGTAAGCGAGCAGGGCTTTCAACTCGGGAGAGTCGCCTGCTATCGCGATTGGCTTCAGAGGGTCACCAGATCATCTCGATTGACGACATCGAGACGACGCTCGAGGTCCCCTCGAACACAGCCCGGGAGATCGCTTCCCGCCTTGCCGAGAAAGGCTGGCTCGACCGACTCCTCCCCGGGCGATATCTCATCATCCCACTCGCCGCTGGTGAGGAGGCCATCTACACGACGCACGAATACCTCATTGCCGCCCACGTCGCTGAGCCGATGTATATCGGCTACTACAGCGCCCTCAGTCACCATGGACTGACCGAGCAAGTCCCACGGACGGTCTACGTCGTGACACTGACCCGAGCCCAAAGCCGAGAGATCCACGGCGTTCCCTATCGCGTTACGACGGTCACTGAGCGGAAGTTCTTCGGCTTCGAGCCGACGTCTATCGAGGGGACGACCGTCCACATCAGCGACCTCGAGAAGACGCTCGTCGACTGTGCGGACCACCCCGAATTCTGTGGCGGGATTCGCGAACTCGCGGCGGCGATGGTGGCCGCCGACGAGCAGGGCTGTTCGTGGCGGACCGTCGGTGAGTATCTTGACCGTCTCGACAACGGTGCCGCGACCAAACGCATCGTCTACCTCGCCGACCAACTTGGAATCGACCTCCCGACCCGAGAGGTACTCGTCGAATCGTTCACTAGCGGCTACTCTCTCATTGACCCTACGCGTCCCAAGAGGGGGCCCACCGACAGTACGTACTACCTCCGGATCAACGTCGAGCCAGCGATGCTCAAGCCAACGGAGTCCTAACTGCGATGATCAGCCAGAATCGACTCCGCGTCCTCGCCCGGAAACTCGGCGTCCGGCAGGGATACGCCGAAAAGAACTACGTCAATTCGTGGCTGCTCTGGGGGATCTTCACGAGCAACTATGGTGAGAATCTCCTATTCAAGGGTGGCACCGCGTTGAGCAAACTGTACTTCCCGCAATCGTGGCGGTTTTCTGAGGACCTCGACTTCGGTGTTGAGGGGGAATACCAAGGGTCGGAAGATGAGTTGCGAGCGCTCCTCGAGACAGTCACCGACCGCTCCGGGATCGAATTCACGATCCGGGAACACCACGAATCACGGCAGGAGCACTATCCTACTTACCCCGGAGTGCCGCTGTAAGCGTCTGCTCCAAGAGTTGTTCCAACGGGTCCGCGCCCCACCCCACGTTGCCGCTGTAAGACTACGGGAAGCAGCCTCAGATCCAAGAAATCACGCTGTTCCTCAATAACGCAAGCTAACATCGGTCGCGGTCTGATCAATAGCTTTATTATCTTGAGAGTCATTCGCTACCGTACCGCAATTTTGGCGTGCTAAGACGCCATGGTGTTTTGGCGTCGAAAACACGAACTGCTACTTATCTCTTTGCTGTCTCTCTCGTGATATCGCTCAGTAGACAACCGTTCCGAGACAATTATCGACAGCACCCTTTCCTTCATCTCGAGGTCATACGGGATTCGTGTTTACAGCGGCAACGTGGGGTGTGGGACAGTCGTCAATCCCGGGTTTACAGCGGCAATGTGGGGTCTGGTATCAGGATGAGATTCCCCAACCGTGAGTAATACCGCCCATATTGCCGAAATTTATCGGATGAACTGGAGTAAGTGACGTTTACAGCGGCAATCCGGTGCCGAAGATTGATATAGGTTCCCTGAGTGGAACATCCCATGAGCGACACGGAGTCATTCTTCGGGGACCCCGATCCCATCTTTGCAGACAAGGAACTCCTGCGTGTGAGTCATCTCCCCGAAGGTGACCGTATTATTGGTCGGAAAGAGGAACTTAGTAACCTCGCGAACGCGATCAAGGACGCCCAACGCGGAGGGACGCCGAACAACGTGTTGATTTACGGGAAGACGGGCACCGGAAAGAGTCTCTGTTCAAAGTACATCACGCAGGATTTGACCGACGCCGCCACTGAGAATAACGTTAACGTCTGCGTCGCGTACGTCGATTGTTTTCAAGATTCCACCGAGACACAGACCGTCCGCACGATCGCCGAGTCGTTCAACGATCCCGATGAGACGGACATAACAGTCCCGGCATCTGGTGTCTCGACGTCCGACTACTACCGTCGGCTCTGGAAAATTCTCGACGCCCGCCTGGACGTCGGGATCATCATTCTCGACGAAATCGACAAGCTCGAAGACGATAACGTCCTCATGCAACTCTCGCGTGCGGCCGAAGCCGGGAAGGTGGATGACAGCACGCTCGGCATCATCGGGATCAGCAACAAAATCCGCTACAAGGAATCGCTTAACGAGCGCGTCAAATCAAGCCTCTCAGAGCGCGATTTTGTGTTCCCGCCGTACGACGCGAATCAGCTCCGCGAGATTCTCTCATCGCGGGCGGATGCGTTCCGAGAGGGTGTTCTGGATGACGAGGTGATCCCGAAGGTGGCTGCCCTCGCAGCGAAAGAACACGGTGACGCCCGGAAGGCAATCGACATTCTTCGATACGCCGGGGAGATCGCCGACGAACACGGTGACAACCATGTCCGCGCCGAGTACGTCGATGAAGCCCACGAACGCGAAGAAGAGGCACGACTCGCCGAACTCATCGGGAAGCAACCCGAACACTCGAAGTATCTGCTTCAAGCACTCGCTCTCCAGATGCAACAATCGAGTGAACCCGATGCTGTGATCCCCTCGAAACAGGTCTATTCAGCGTACAAAGTCGTCTGTGAACGCGAGGGGACTGACCCGCTCAAAATCCGTCGTGTCCGCGACCTCCTCTCCGAGCTGGCATTTCTCTCACTGATCGAGCAGGACCGGAAGGGTCGGGGGAAAGGGAAGGGGGCTCATGCAGTGAACCAGCTTGTCGATGCGCCCGAGCTTGTCATCGAAGCGTGTAAATCTGCCTGAATTTGAGAATAGAATCTATGCTGACTGCTCAACCGGATCTGTTGAAATAACCCGAGATCGATGAGATTTTGTGGTTATTTCTGAGCCACGAGTTACTACCGCTTTTCGCTCAGGAGACCAATCTGTGAAGACAGATACTCTTGAAGGGCAGTGACCGTTCCTTCTGAGACAGCTGAGGCTCCGAAGTCACTCCGATATCCGTGCTTGAGTTCGTCGCTCTCCAAGATTTCTAGTCCACGCTCAAGCTGCTCCCGTAACGCATTGTCGTCTCCTCGCCGCAGATGGGGCGTGACAGCGTCGAGGTCGAGTTCTTCAGCGACTGCTAAGACGTCCCGTAGGTCCGTTTCACGGCCGCTGTGGAGTTTTGCTGCGACGAGGACCGCCCCATCGATGACTCTGGCTGTCGTCGTCACCGTCCCCCCGCTTACCTCCTGCTGGTGGCTGTGGTCGTACAGATAGTCGAAGGACCACTGTGCCTCCGTTTGGCGACACCCGAGGCCGTTCACCAGCAGATCGAATCCGATTGGCTGTTGTGGTGTGAGTCGCTTTTCGTACTCGATCACTTCGGTGTCGTAGAACCATTCTTTGGCGTGGCTGTCCGTTTCCTCGAAGCCCTGTCCTTCGAGGAATTCGGCGAATTCAGCCTTGGAGTCGGGTGCGACGACGATATCGAGGTCTGTGGAGAAGCGTGCGTTGAACGCTGAAACAGCGTAGCCGCCGACAAGGACGTACTCGTGCTCCGCTCGCGTGAGTTCCTCGAGCAGTTCGATGAGTGCGTCACTTCGGTTGTTGAAGCTCATATCTGTGCCCGTTCCGTCTCTCGATACGTGACACCGAGGTCAAGGTCTTCGTACATCCGGTCAAGCATCGCCAGCGCTGACTGGAACTGGGCGTAGTTCTCGCGCATATACTCGATCGTCTCAGCTCTCGGGATCACTGGGTACCCTTCGACGTGATTGACGTTGAGTGACGGGCGTGGCTCAAGGACGATCTGTAGCGGTCCGTCCAACTTGTCTCGGGGTTGTCGCTCGAATGCGGTGGGGAGGTCGAACGACTCGAAAAACACCTCCCAGTCGTCGACGTCTTGCTCGCGGACAGCAAGGAACAGCGGATAGTCGTTGGGCTTGCGACCGACCTGGTAGCCGCCTTGGGTCCATACGTAGACGGCGTCGATCCGCGTGAAGCTGAACGGCCAGTCTCCGAACTGTGGGATGACGTAGGTCTCTTCAATCGAGGGCGGACTGACGCCGGCGCTGGCAGCGACGAGCTCACGTGCGGCGTCTCTCACGCGCTCGTCGACGACGGAGAGGCCGTCGTCATAGCTGACGTAGCCTGCGTCTTCGAGCCGATTGGTGGCCTGTCTCACCGTCTCGTACGGCGTATGGAGGTGTTGTGCGACACGACGGATGGAGTCACCATTCTCGATGGCGAGGATGATTTGCGCCGCCGTGTCATCGAGTACCTCGTACATCTGGTGGTTACCAATAATCAGGTAACAGTTAAAAGAATTACTAGTGGCTCAATTCTGCTGACGCTTCCCCGTTCTCTCCTACTGCCGGCAGGGACTTACCTCACAGACGCCGTCACCGAGAAACGAATGCATCGAGAAAAACGAACGAAACGGGTGAAACGAATTAATTGCAATGAATGAGCTCGGTGAACTCCGAGAGGGTCTGATCCCTCTGGAGTAACGAACAAACTGAGCGAAACGAATGTGTTGATAGAAATGAACTCGTTTCGTTCAGTGAATGTGACGAACAATGGGTTTTAACAGGGCAGTATTCCATTCACCGAGCGAAACACTCGCACCGAACGCACCGAGAGAAACGAACGAAACGAAATCACCACTGGACACGAACGATATGAGCGACACGAACACTTCACGAATTACCGTAGCGAATCAGAAAGGAGGTGCGGGGAAAACAACGGACGTCATCCACACTGGCGGCGCACTTGCCGCGCGAGGATACGACGTACTCCTCGTCGATATCGACTACCACGGTGGGCTCACATGCTCACTTGGCTACAGTGACCTGTACTACGATACTGATCGGACCACGCTCTTCGACGTGTTCGACTTTGATCAGATGGAGGCTGTGAACGATATCATCGTCGAGCACGAAGAATTCGATATTCTCCCCGCCAGTGAGAAGCTCGCGAACAACAAGAACATCCAGACGCTGCTCGAAGCGCCTAAGAGCCGGGAGCGTCTGGGAATGACTCTTGACAAACTCGAGATGGACTACGACTACATCGTCGTCGACACTCCACCGTCCCTCAATGTTCTCACCGACAATGCCCTCGTCGCGACGGGGAACGTTATCATCCCAGTACTCCCTGAGAAACTCAACGCCAATAGTCTCCGAATTTTTGCGAAACAGCTCCAGTCCCTCGAACCAGCCTATGGTGACGTCAACCGCCTCGCTATCGTATGCAACCGGGTTGAACAGAACGCCGAACATCGAAGTACGATCGAGGAAATCCAGTCAGCCTACTCGCTACCTGTATTCGAGATCCCAAAGCGGACGGACCTATCACAATCGATTGGTGAAGGCGTATCGATCTTCGGCTTCAGCAAGGAGAACAAGCGGGTCGAAGACGCCCGCGCGCTATTCAACGATATCGCCGATCTACTTGACGAGACCTTCGAGAAAACCCCGCCGACGGAGGTGGAAGCATGAGCGATGATTGGGGAAGCGCCTCGGGTATCGAAGGAAACTACGATGACGACGATGAAGCGGAGGAAACGAACGAGGCGAGCGAGGTGACCGAGATGACTGAAACCAGTTCCTCGACTGGAACGCAGGAAACGACTTCACCGAATAAAACGAAGGAAACGAGCAAAACGAACATCAAGGAGGAGTGGAACGGCCGAACGATCTACATCCCGGACAGCATCCTTGACGACCTGGAAGATACGTACCTTGAATCCCAACTGAAACTCCGAAAAGCGGGTCGTAACGAGTTCAAGAAGAATCGACATTTCTACCCCCTCCTTGTGCAGTTCGGTCTTGAAGCACTTTCAGACGCCGACGCCGATGAAATCCAGGCTCGGCTCTCCGACATCGCCGACGAATAACCCACCCACTCTTAGACCATGCTTTTTAGCTCTCACCTTAGCTGCAATCATATCGTCACATTTCGGTTACTGACTACTCATTGAGCAGTTGTGAAGGAGATCAAGAGGTTGCTGGTTCTCTGGGAACTCGTGAAAAGTGGTGTGCTAGATACGCCAACTCCATTGATTCATCAGTAGGCTTAACCAACGCACGGCCGATAATTAACCAACATCGAGTATGCGTGACGTGCCTGACGACATTGAAGACCGACTAGAGAAATTGACTCCCCGGCAACTGGACCAGGTCTCACGACTAGCTGAGCGACTGGCCGAGGATCAACGACGTGAACAGAGGACAGAGGAGAAAGAAGAACGAGACGATGAGGTACGGACGGATATTCGGGGAGACAATCTTCCGGACGGCGTCCCAGGTAAAGCGACTTTGACGAAGAAGAAAATCAACAGCAATGAGTACTGGTACTGGCAGTGGCGAGACGGAGACAAAATCCGCTCACAATATAAGGGACCTGTTGACAGCAGCTGACGAATTAATGACCAGAGATTCTACGAATCGTTCGGTACAGGCGAAATACCTATTTCTCACACCTATAATACTCTGGCAAGATGCCAGGTATGGACTACGGTCTCGAACGAGGTTTCGGGATGATCGTCGAGACCGTCGTTGTTGCCCTCCTGATTAGTGAACTCGTTCCTTTGCTGGTTGAGCAAGGTATGCTCCCATCAGGTATCTTCTGGTGGGTAATTCCTGTTTCAATCGTGAGTGCGGTAATGACTGTAGATGCATCCCGATATTGGTCGTTCGGCTACCTCGCAGGCGTCTGTATTGGAATCTATCTTGCTATCCCAATCTTCCTCGAAGCAGGGTTACTGAGTACACTTGACATACTAATTTACGGAGGTCTCGCACTTGCAGCAGTTGGCCTCCGAGTCAAGATTCATAGTTCGGGATTCTAACCCGCTGCCTGTCCAGTAGTAGCATAAAACCCAGCTCACTTTTCCCTGATGATGAATCGGACTACGCATTTTGTTCACGCCACTTATCCGGCCTCGGTGTTACGTACAGGTGAGCTACGAATCGGTTGGTATACTATCTTTATGGGTCGATATGATGCACTGCTTCAGGAGAAAGGAGACGCCCAGTTGGTAAAGCAACCCAACTGTTCGGAAGAATTCTGAGATTACCTTCGTGGAGAATCTGTTCTTGTTCGAAATCGCCGTATACCGTTGCATTCTCGTACTCAATCACCGTTCCGTCCGAAAGTTCCTCCGCAACTTCGTCCCACACCGACTTCGTTGAAATGACCATGTCAACCGTATTGTTCTTCCAAGTGTAATCTTTAACGAATCACACGACAATCAATTCGCAGACTCTCCTGAACGGCTATTTCACACCCATCTACTGTAGAAATAAGTGATACAACTACTCGTCGAGGAGCCGACTAGCGGTCTCACCGCGCTCTGAAGCGTCGATGTGCGAGTACGCCTCTTTTGTCACTGAGAGACTGGAATGCCGAAGGATATCGGACGCTAGTCCTCGATCTTCCCGGAACAACGCATCCCCGAGGCCGCGACGAGCACCATGCAGCTTCGGTTTCTCGCCGTCGACGTCGACGCCAGCGCCCTCAGCAATCCGCGCGAGAACTCGACGAGCTCCGTGAGTCGTAATCGCCGGCGGAGCAATCTCGAGTTCATAGAGAACCTCGTCGACGTCGCCGTCGTCAAGAAGCGTGTCGGCGTCGTCGCGAGCGTTACGGACCGCAGCGTACTTCGACGGCGCGTGCCCGGTCGGGAACACCGGCCACTCGTCGATCGGAGAATCTTGAACACGCTTCCACTGCTGTATTGCCTTACGAGCCTGTTCAAGTACAGAGACGTCCTCCCACGATTGCGACTTCCCCCACACGCGGAGCGTCCACGAGTCCGTATCCACGCGTTCCCAGGTGAGTCCTTGTCGGCCCGAGCGATCGTCACCACTCACCCGGAAGACCTCCGCCCCTCGGACACCTGTGTACGCGAGAACGTGGATGAACGCGCGGTCCTGAACGGCCTGCGTTGCATCGAGACCATCTTCTTCGATAGATTCGTACGCGCGGTCGTTCGTGTATTCGACGAGCTTCTGACGGACTTCGGGCGTCCAGAATTGCTGGGTTCGGTCTTCATCGTCGCGAGGCAAAGGCTCACGAGCACGATCAGTGAGTGCCGGGTTCTGTGAGAGGACGCCGTCGCGAACACAGTAGCCAAGAAACCCACTGACGACGTTATAGTACATCTGTGCCGTTGATGCCGCGATTCCATTTGCCTCGACGCGCTGATTCAGCCGGTCGGCATACCGGCGAAGGATCTGCTCGCCATCGTTCTCGAAGGAGTCGAAGGTCTCGAAATCGCGACGTCGGAGCCAGACGGTGAACTGTTCGAGGACCGTCTCGGCAGTGTGGCGGTACTGATCGGAGTCGCCACTCGAACGCAGGTAGCGGTCAACAGCTTGGGAGACCTCGGAGTCATCGTCGGTCACGTGATCCTCCGTAATGCTGGAGTGGCGTTTCGAGGGTTGTAACCCCTGGATTTCGTTGGTGACATCGGATGGGATGAGGGTACAGCGTCGACCCCTTTAGTTCTACGTACGTGTACTGAGATACACGTAAGTGGACACTCATCATCACTTGTTGCTACAGAGAACGCTCCTACTTGCCGAATATCGCATTCCAATGCCCACCCAAGATCAATAAATCACATAGTGGTATACAAAATCTGACGGATGGGGGAACCCAGAGTTTCGGAGGACGGGTTATTTTTGCGCTTTTCTAGGGATTTTCGTGGGTCGGACAGGCCACATCGGTGTCGCATCAACTACTGTTCTCGGTGAGACACCATCGAATGCGCGAAAACAGCCCCAAATTCGACCACTCGCAAAGTGTCGCCACTCACAACAGGCAATCCGAGCTGGTGTAGAGCGCTAATCAGGTGGGATTAGTGGTGAGCAAACCAACTCGACACACTCACCAGCCGTCAGAACCGGTGCATAATCCATCTCACCATTGACACCAGCCTTCAACAGAAAATCGGTGAGCCGCCAGATATTGTGCAGCAGCACCGCGAATACAAAGTAGAACAACCGCACTCGGTAATCTTTCGAGGAGGTCTTCGCCAAGAAGTCGTTCTTGATGCTCTTGTACTCGTTCTCGATCTGCCAGCGACGACTGTACCGACGGCAGAACGTCTCAGCTTCCTTGGGGCCGACTGAGAGGTTCGTCGCAAAGACCGCTGTCTCCCTCCTTTCGTCGAGGGCACGTAGAGAAACTGCATCGCGTGCGAACCGTGATCGACGTGGACAGAGGTCGATTCAACTGCGACTTCTTGCCCATCTTCATCCATCGTCTCTATGTTCTCGCGTTCGGCGCTGTGAATCCGCTTCGGAATGAGGTAGTTCACATTGAGGTTCGAGAGCGTCTGGTAGACCGCTTTCGAGTCAAACTCTCGGTCGCACAGCACCATCTCAATCGGCACGTGCTCCTGTGCGCGTCGAACAAGCCGTCGGAGGACGCGGTGAACCCGATTCGGTGGGTTCTCGTCCCACGACGAACTCTCACGAATAGGTTCGACAGCGAGAATCAGCGGGATGTTCCATCCGACAATCGAGATCGTGGCGAACTTGAACGCCCTTCCTTCGCCGTCCTTTGTCCCGCTAACCATCGGCATTCCTTCCACGTTACCGAAGTAGTGGATGGTTGTGATGTCGATCGCGACGGTGACTGGGCGACGAAACGAGGAGTCCGATTGAATCACTGCGAGGAGTCCTTCCGTCGCCTGTTGAAATCCATCGAGTAGGTTCTCAGGATCAAATTGCTTGACAGCTCGGAGGTGGGTGTCTCCGTGGGGGCCGTACTCTTTGCCTCGTCGGAACTTGAACCGGGCCGCACCCTGTGGAGTACCACAGCCGACCATCCCGATGAACGTCTGAAGCTCAAAGAATCGCGTGTCCTCATACGTCGCGTTCTGGGCTCTCCCGGAGTCGAACGGACCGAAGCCATGCTCACGAGCGAGACGAGTTGTTCGATAAATTTCTTCGTCAGAGATTTCGGCAGCATCCTCAGCCGAGTTAATGGTCTCCTCTGATGACTGCTTGACTTCCTCCAGTGGCCGGACTTCGGGAACCGAGAGATTCTCGTTATGGATTTCCTTGACCAAGCAGTGTGCACTGGCAGTGACATACCCACGAACATCGTCGTCAAAGCGATTGCACCACGTTCGAGAGATGACTGACTCGTCGGGAATTCAGTCGAGACCGAATACATCTGCGAGTTCTGGATGGCGTGTGAGAGACCGATAGCTGTCTCCAGTGACTTCTAGATAGATGAAGAGCTTGAGCATTCCGTGGAACGAGTACGGTGTGGGGTGCCATTCCGGGTAACCGTCTTTCAGCGTCTTGATTTGGAGCTCAAGATTGGTCAGTGCAGTACACAACTCTGTACCTTCTCGAAGGTGCTTGCGGAGTACAAGAGCAGCGACAAATGCGTCGGTCAATCGGCGGCCACGCTGTACCATCGATTTGTTATACCATGAGATGATTAATGATGGTCCTGGCTTTTTAGCTTTGTTGATATTCTTATAAAAATTATGAAAATATACACACGCTATGATTAGACGGACAAGGAAAGTAAAAAGACGGAGTCAATGATAATGGGGTTCTTGAAACGGGACTACGGGGATATTCCGAACATGAAATGTCTTGCCTTGATATTCGACTGTGGTATCTAGTGTCTCGGGAAGGAGTTCAACGAGTCGATCAAACGGGAACGAGGGCGGATTTGAGACTGCTGGAATCATTCTCGGTTCGCTTTTATCGACGGGATAACTGACCCCGACCCACAGAACCCGCTCTGGATACTCTGCCGTGCCGACTGCTGCCTGAGTGCTGACCCGTACCGCCTTTGCTTCGTCTCCGAGATGGTCGTATAACAACCGTTTGATCGTCTCTCTCGCTATCTTTGTCGCTTCAACGAGGAGCCAGCTTTGAAACGACATCTCGTTAGTTCTAGTTGTGGACCCATCTGGTCCAGAATCACGTACCCCGTCGTATTCTCGCGTCACTGACTCCCTTGAGTTAAGAAAATCTGGGGAGTTTCTCCGAATTACTGCCTCGTCGTCAGATACTTTTTGGACACCAAGTATCTCGTCTTCAATGCCGAGTTGGATGGCTGCCACCTCCAGCTGATTCGGGTCCAGGTTGAAACGATTGGCAATAGTATTGAATTTTTCTGGGTCAACTGAGCCCCGCTGGACGAGCAGAGTTCCGAGAGCTGCTGCAACATCGGAGTCCTCGTGAAAGGGGAAGAGTTCATGCGTGGCAGTCATGGTTAGTGAGCGGTGCTAGATAATTATATCTCTGTATTATTAGAGACCCACGTTGACGTTGAACCTGTCTTCGATGTTCTCTATGGCTGTTGCTTGTGCGTACATGGCCTTTCCTTTGTGGATTCCTGCTATCAGGCTGTACGTGTAGTCAGTCCCGTATTCGTGGAAGACAGGACCCCCAGAGTCCCCACTTTGAGAAGTTGCTCGGTAGGCGAAGACAGACCCATCCCAAGAGGAAATGAAACCAGAAGTCCGGCCAGTACTAGCACCTTGTTTCGTGAGTTCGAAATTCTGATTCCCAGCCTGATCGTCGATTTCAGAATTAGTGAGAATCCCGGCATTCACTTCAACGAACTCCGGAGGCGCCTGGAACTCGCCAACGGCCAAGTACAGTACCACGTCCGCAAACTGAAGCGGGCGGGAGAGATCGACGAGGAGTCGTACTTCGGACGAACGCACTACTACGCTCCCGATTTCGACCCCGAGACGAGGAAGACCGTTGCCGTGCTTCGGCGGGAGACGGCACGGGATATTTTGTCCGTTCTCCTCGAGAACGGTCCGAGTCGACCGACCGAACTCATTGAAGCCCTCGGTATCGCGCGAAGCACCCTGGATTACCACGTCAATCGCCTGATCGACTGCGAACTCGTCGAGAAGCGTCGCGGCATCGGTAACCACGTGACGGTCGCCGTCGACGACCGGTCGACCGCGATCGAACTGCTCGAACTCGTTCGGCCGTCGTTCCCCGATCGAATGGTTGACCGGTTCACGAGACTGTTCGACGGTGTGTTGTACGGGCACGGAAACGACGAGGGTGAGTCGTAATCGGGTTCCCGTTTCCGTTCCGGAGAACGCACCAGAATCAGTTTGAACGCGCGGTACCGAACGCGAGTATGAGACGACGTCAGATGCTCCTCGGGGCCGGGACGGTCGCGCTCGGATCGTTGACCGGATGCACGGGGAGTGTCTCGAACGTGTTCGAGATGTCACCCGGCAACACACCTCCTCTCGTCGAGAACCGTCTGAGTGCGGTGTACGTCCCTACCCACGTGGCAAGGGATGAACATGGTCGGGACAGGCACACTCGGTGAGATAAGGGTCGGGCTGATGTACTCGTACCCACACCGATTTTGGATGGTAGAGAAAGAGAACGGCGAGTACGTCACGAACCAAGTGAAGATTCGACAGGAGGATTCGGTGCATCTGATGGCGATCCCGTGGGACGGTGAAACAGGGACGGTTCTCCCCAACACCGGGCTCTCCGTTGAGATAACGCGCGACGGCGAATTGATGAGCGAGGAGGTCATCTCCCCGATGCTCTCTCAGCGAATGGGCTTTCACTACGGTGCGAACTTCTCGCTCGACGGTGATGGCACGTACGACGTCACAGCCAACGTCGGCGGCGTCAGTATCCCGCGGTACGGTTCCTTTGAGGGGAAGTTCAGTTCGGCCGCTCAGACCACTGTCTCGTTCGAGTTCTCCAAACGCGAGCTGAACGACGTTCCGTATCAGCTATTGCGAGACAAGCAGGGCCAGCGCGGAGCGGTGAAGCCGATGAAAATGGAGATGATACCGACCGGATATGCCCCCGACTCGCTTCCGGGCACACCGCTCGGATGGGGAACTAGCGGGGACGCCGTGTTCCTCGGAAGCGTCGTCGAAGCCGAGCGGTTCGGTTCCGGTCCGTACCTCGCTCTCTCCGCCCGCACACCACACAACGGCTTCGTTATCCCCGGAATAGCGCTATCAGCGTCCATCGACGATTCCGATCCCGTCGAACTCTCTCCGGCGCTCGACCCCGAACTCAATTTCCACTACAGCGCAACCGTCGACGACCTCTCTGCTGATAGCGCGGTAGAGGAACCGTCGATGTCCCGCCGCAAGTCGCTCGGCACGAGGGGTACGAGACAGCGTTCTCGCGGATGCCTGCGTTTGAACTCGAGTAGCGATACATCGCTCTCTGTGGCGCTTTCTCCTCATCACTGTAAAAAAGAACCCGGATGGTTACGTCGATTCGTTCGTGTCCCCGAGAACTTCGATGAGCCTCTCCACGAGGTCCTGATCGGATACCGCGTTACCGTACACGCGAACCTTGCTGACCCCCGAGTATCCGTGCTCTCCGGATTTGTCCCGTTCCCAGTAGAGCCACACCGCTTCTTCATCGCCTTCGAGTCCCAGTTCGGCGACGGGGAACTCCAGGGAGAGCGATTTTTCGTTTTCTTGGTCCCCATGTCCGCTACTGGTTTCGACCGTCTCTCCGTCGTTGAGCGGACGCGCTCCGTTCCCACCGTCGAGCGCGGTCCACGACCCGAGCCGGTATCGAACGGGTCTCTCGACTGGGTCGAACGTTTCCGTCCTACCGTCCGAATTCAAGAACTGGGAGGGGTAGACGACGACCTCGACGGACTCGTGCTTGGCTAAGTCGACGAAGTTCTCTTCGTTTCCGGGTTGAACGTCGATGTCAAGTTCGGTGGGAAAATGCGCTGCTGCGGTCTTGCTGAGTAACGGAAGTGCCCCGACTGTAACTGCGGTTGCACCCGCACCCTGAATGAGCCGTCGCCGAGTAAGGTTGATGGATTTTGTTCCGTTTCGTGTTTTACTGTCTTCTCGCATTTACACGAGCACAAGGGGCCTTGTAGAGTCTGTTTCTTATGGCGTATCTCTCGTATCTGGTTTTGTATCGTACCGTTATTATAAGCCATAAGTCCACATCGAGATCTATTCTACAGCATGACGGACTCTAAACGCAAATCATTCCACCGAAAATATATTTTATCATTTGAAATCTGTATTTACAGACCTATTCATTGGAGAAGTGTCCGGACCGGCGAACGACTTTGAGAGCCGAACGACCCACGCCGATTCGGTATTCGGTGGGATGGCCTGTCACTCAACGAGAGCTAGAACATCTCCGGCGAAACTAGGAACTTTGAGGGAAATTGATTCACGATTCCGAGTAGCGTGGCCTGTGATTACTTCCGGGATAGTGGCTCGAAGACTGGATGCGAAAATATGAGAACACAAACAACTACGGATCGGAACAGAATGTGGAGATTAGACTCCGATACGTAGCTGGTACCCCTCTCAGTTCGTTCGTGTTACTGTGTTACCCATAGAACAACATCAATTTGTGGCGAGTTCCTCATTACTGAGAATCCTCCTGCGCTCTTTAGGGCAAGATGCTCAATCAAGAAGCATGGAGCGCAGACGGTATTTAAAAACAGCCAGTGTCGTCGCCACAGGCGGTGTGGCAAGCCTCGCAGGATGCACCAGTTCTGGCACTGAGGGCGACAGCAGTGACTCAACGAGCAAATCGCAACAGACGACCAGTAGCTCTAATGAGACGACCGGGAACTCAAATACGGTGCTGATGGTCACCGAAGGAAGTCAGTATTACTTCGACCCCATCGGATTGTTCGTTGAAACGGGCGATACCGTCTCGTTCAAGATTCGGAGCGGGAACCACTCCGCAACGGCGTATCAGAAAGGGAACGGTCCCGCTTCGGTGACCCGTATCCCGGACGGAGCACAAGCCTTTGATAGCGGAACTCTGAGCGAACGGGGGGCGACCTTCCAGCACACGTTCGAGACGACCGGGACGTTCGATTACTACTGTATCCCACACAAAACTCTGGGTATGGTCGGCCGAATAGTCGTTGGAAAACCAAGAGGTCCAGCTGAGGAAAACATGCCGCCAGACGGAAATGTGCCAAAAAGCGGAACAATCGTCGATAACGGTCTGGTTTCCTACAGCGAATTTAGTAGGTAATAGATTTCTAGCATCGATATCCAAACACTCAATATGCGCTAAATGGGTGAACCAATATGGATCGAAAGCGGTTGCTTCGGCTCTTCTTTGCCTTCGTTCTCGGGGTTTCAAGTCTCGGTCTCGTGTACGGATACGCTGCGGGAGCGACGAACAATACGTTCGAGAACCATCTCTCGAATCAGGGAATCGACAATCCCAACGAGAAAATCGTTCCGCCTCGTGACAACATCACCGTCATCGCGACCGATTCGAACTCGTGGCGGGGTGAGGCGAGCGGCGGTTCTCGCGCTCGAGCGGAACTCGTCGGATTCAATCCGAACGGGAGCGTCCTCTACTACAACGATTCGCACACTCGCTACTGGGACGTTGACCCGGTCGCCGGGACGGAATCGACCGTTGAGTACATGTTCGCGGATCATCTTGACTCGTCAGCGTGTCCGAGTAGTGCAGACCTTTCCCAGCGCCGGGTTAACGAGAGCACGTGGACAGAGTACGAAAGCGCTCGATCGACGGACGCTTGCACGCGGAACGGCTACGAGCGGGTCAATCTGACGACCGGGGAGGTGACCCGAATCTGGAGCGAGACCACACCCGGGAAGGAGGCGACACGCTATCACGACGCCGACCGACTCAATGACACACACTTCGTCGTCGCCGATATCTACCTCGACCGCGTGTTCGTCGTGAACACGACATCCAACCAAACTGAGTGGGTATGGAACGCCAGTTCCTCGTTCTCTCGGGAAACTGGCGGACCTTTCCCCGAAGATTGGACCCACATCAACGACGTTGAGGTCCTTGACGACGGTCGATTCATGGTAAGTGCCCGAAACCAGGACAGAGTCGTTTTCATCAACCAAAATGGTCTTAACCACGAGTGGACACTCGGTGAAGAGGATAATTACAACATCCTCTACGAGCAGCACAACCCCGATTATATTCCGTCCGAACGCGGCGGGCCATCCGTACTCGTCGCGGATTCCGAAAACAACCGCGTCGTCGAGTACCAACGAACGAACGAGAGCTGGCGACAGTCGTGGGTTTGGAGGGATGCGCGGATGCAGTGGCCTCGTGACGCTGACCGGCTTCCGAACGGTCACACGCTCGTCACGGACTCAAACGGAAATCGCGTATTCGAGGTGGACGAGTCGGGAGAAGTCGTTTGGAGCGTCAACATCGCGTTCCCCTACGAGGCGGAACGCCTCGGAACTGGAGACGAGAGTAGCGACGGTCCGAGTGCAGCGCGTGCGAATCTCGATTCCAACACCGGTGATCTCAGCGACCGATTCGTGATCGCTATCAAACAGTATATCCCCGGGAAGTATCTGAACGGTCTCATGTACATCACTCCCGTCTGGATGGGAATCTTGGAGGTACTCGAAGTGGCGATGATACTCGGGACCGGTCTACTGTGGGTTGGAACCGAGTTCGTCTGGTGGAGGCAGGATAGATGAGATTGGGTAGTAAGACCCGTGTGTGAGGTGAGACCGCTCCTCTCTGAAAGCGATTCAACGCCGATGTGAGGAAGCCTATTGTTCCCTCCTTGTCGCAACGACGAGTCAGTGGTATATATCCAGTCTGTAACGTAAGAGTGTACGTCAAATTTCCGCTCAGTGAGAGTCCGCCGTCTATCCCGTTCATTGGCGTTTTTTGCTACTCACTATGCTCTCTGTCGTACTGGTGCCGATTACGTGCTTCTCGTAGCGCGTTCGTATCCACACTTTCTATACATCGTCTAACTGACGGGTGATGTCACTGTAAATCCAACCGAGAATCTGAAAGGAGATACAGATGGAAATCGGATAACGTATCCCGGCGGACGTTCATCATCGAACAAGAGGTGGAGTCACAGTGCCGTCAGAAACCAACTTAGCGTTACAGGATGTCCCCGGTGCGCTGGATGACCCCGCCTGTCAGGCGATCCTTTGGAGACAAGCGATCCCATGACCGCCAACGAACTCGTCAATAGATGCGGAATTCTCCAATCGACGCTGTATCGGTCATTAGACGTCCTCGGCTTGGCCGCGCTTCTCAGAGAACGGGACAAGACTAACCCTAGCGGCGGTCAAACCACCTACTGCAAACGCGCTTTCGACGATGTCCTGATTTCGGTAGAAGAGACTGGTGTATTCTCCGTAACTGTCGAATACGGTTCCCAGACCACCGACGAACGAATCGCAGACATCTGGTTGATGATAGAAGACGAACTATGAACGAAATCGTGACCGCCATCGTCCTTGTGCGGTCGGGGATTTTGCTCCTCGTCAGTGGAATTACCTATCTCGCGTTTAAGACGTACCGTCGAACTGGAGAGCGCACTCTGCGTGCGCTTGGGCTCGGCTTTGGCGTGATCACCGTCGGCACACTTACCACGAGTAGTGCCAATCAATTCTTCTCGGCCCCCCTCGAAATCGGGATACTCGTGAACAGCATTTTTGTCGCTGTTGGCTTCGCAATTATCACGTATTCGCTGTACACTCAACGATGAAATCGATAACAGACCTGCCTCTCGGTCGAGTTCGTCGCGGAACAGGACTAATCACTGTCGGCTGTGTGCTCTTGGCGACGACGTTGCTCGTCAGCGCGACACTCGCTCCTGCGATCGGAGCCGGCTCCGACGGGGAACGAACCCCAGAAACGCTCGTCGGCTCGCAGGGTGGTGGACCAGGGTGGCACAAGTTCGGGAGCGTCTACCATCTCAACGGAACGAACGTCACGTGGCGCGAATCGAGCGCAGACAGCTACTTCGATGTAACGAAGACTGAGAACGGCACTATCCTCGCGGGGTTCATGGATTCCGGCTATCAAAAGTGCGGCCCGTACGACGCACCGTGTACTCGCACGGGGTTCCGTGTCATCGACCCAAGCCCCGAACCGCGCGTCGTGTCAGAGTACAGTTTCCCAGTACGGTCGAGTTCGAACAGCGAAGTTCACGACGTCGAACGACTCGAATCGGGGGAATATCTACTGACGGATATGGAGTACGAGCGCATCTTCACCGTTAAGGATGGCGAGGTGACGTGGCAGTGGAACGCGAGTGAATTCTACGACGCGCCTACCGACCCAACGACGACTGACTGGCTTCATATCAACGACGTCGACGTCATCGGAGAAGGTCGGTATCTCGTGTCCGTCCGCAACGCAAACCAGCTACTTGTCGTTCAACGCGGCGAGGGCGTCACTAACATCATTAACAAGGACACAGACGATTCGAACGATGGAAGCTGTCGGAAATCGGGTCAACTCGCGGATTACGACGGCGACGGCGAGGTTCGGTGCGGTGACCCGACCGTTCTCGATCACCAGCACAATCCGCAGTGGCTCGGAAACGGAGCGGTACTCGTCGCCGACAGCGACAACGACCGCGTGGTCGAACTCCACCGCACCGAGAACGGTGTGTGGGAACCGGCGTGGACGCTTTCGGGTGCAGGCGGTATTCCGTTTAATTGGCCCCGGGACGCCGACCGACTCCCGAACGGAAACACGCTGATCACGGATACGTTGAACCGGCGTCTCGTCGAGGTGAACGAATCGGGTGAGATCGTCTGGAGCGTCGAGACAGACCGGATTCCGTACGAGGCTGATCGGCTTCCGGTCGGCGAACTAGTCGGTGGACCTCACTACAATTCGGATGGGACGACAACAGAAACTCCGTCCGATGACGTCCCCGTCCTATCTCTCATGCTCGTGGGTATCCGGGCTGTCGTCCCATCCACGCCATTCTGGTTCCGAGAGCTACAGCTCGGTCTGACCATCCTCTCGGCGACCCTCGTCATTGTCGGAGGAATCGACCGATATCGCGACTAGCTGTCTTCATTATCGTATTGTACCGTAATCCGGTTTCACTTATCGGTCGCTCGGAGATTTTCTGAGTTTCACAACCGAATTTGTATCCGCTCGCTGTGAGACAACGCACGAATGTCTCCGTCTCGAACAGTTGGGTACGTTAGACACCGGTTGGTGTCCAAGGCGAGAAGAGGCGACGAACAGGCCCAATATGTCCCGAACAGGACGATGTTTAGTATAACAATGAAGCCCTGTTTGCAAGTAATCCCGTCAGACTCACCAGTTTCTCCGTGGAGGCTATCTGAAGGTGAGTATCGACGTAGCCGATACCGTGTGTGAGGTACCTCACCGTCGTTTCGCCTCGGTCCAAACAGACGATAATGGGATTTCCGATTGTTCCGTTGTACGTGATGGATCATCTACGTCGGCGACAGTGGTGTGTACTCTGGCCACGAAACCGTCGATTCCTTTAATTCGGTCGGTGTGACAACGCGATGAGAAGTCTACATCGTAAGTTCGGTATCGACTGTGCGATCGTTTCGTTCTATTCGATGCTGAGGATGCCGCCGGTCAGGAAACGTTTCCTATCCGTTCGTTTTCATCCCTCGTGCCCGTGGCTCGTGCGGTTCGTCGACTTAGCCTCGACATCAGCCGCCCCGAGGAGTTCGACAGTCGCGTGATCCACACCGGCCTCGGTGAGCTGTTCGTGTGCCTGTTGGCGGACCGTCTGCTGGTCTTCGAGCGTTTCGACGTCGTCTCCGAGACGAACGGTCGCGACGGTCAGCTGGCTGCACACCTGCCAGACGTGGAGGTCATCGACCCGTTCGATGCCGTCGATGGACAGCAGTTCATCCCGAAGTCGGTTCGTGTCGAGCGGACTGCGCTGTAGCAGTATCGAGGTGCTCTCCCACAGCACCTTTCCGGCGGACCAGAGCACCAACACGGCGATGAGTACCGCCGCAATTGGATCTGCGATGGGCACCTTGAAGACCGCGATCGCAGCCGTTGAAACGATCACCGCGATAGATCCGCCCGCATCACCGAGAAGGTGGTAAAACGCCCCTCGTTCGTTGAGACTCATCTCACCGCCCTGTAACACGTAAACGGACCCGAGGTTAACGAGTAACCCCCCGGTCGCGATAATCAGTGTCATCGTCGGGTCGATGCTCACTGGATCGAGGAACCGCTGGTACGACTCCCAGAGAATATAGCCGATCATCGGAACGAGCAGTATACCGTTCAAAAACGCAGCGGCGGGTTCGAGGCGGTGTAATCCATACGACCACGTCTGTCCGCCACCGTACCGCTCTGCGGTGTAACTCGCGCTGAACGCCATCGCGTACGCGAGCATGTCGAACAGCATGTGTATCGCGTCGCTTATCAGCGCTACCGACCCGAACAGGATTCCCCCGGCTAACTCGACGACGAATCCCAAGAAGTTGATGACTGCGACGATTGCGAGCGTTCTCGTACTCCCTCCTGAGGCGGATTCAAGAGCGTTCATCTCGTCGTGGTCGTGTCCAGACATGGGGGATCAGTCCTGTTTCGTGCTGTCTGCTCCGCTTTGATCCTTCGTCTTCGATGTTGACGCCTCTGTCGCCTCCGACGAAGCACTATCAGTCGTCTGTGACAGCTCTGGACGCGGTTGATCTGTATTCGACGCTTGACGTTCGCTCTCTTCCACCTCGTCCTGTTCGTCCTCTTCCGCCTCGTTCCGCTCGGACCAATCTTGTGCGTCAGTTCCGACGATTTTCAGTGGCCGGATCCAGACGTACCACACGACGAAGATCGTCGTCCCATACCCGACAATCCACACGATGTCCGCCGCTAGGGCGAGGTTCGCCTCTTCGAGTACGGACACCCCGAGTCCGGGCCCGATCAGGCCGATCGTGATGACGACGAGAAACGACAGTCGAGACGACAGTCCGAACGGATACCGACGAGATTCGTCGTCGGATTCGCGCGTACCGTCTGATGTCACTTGATCCTCCATCGTCTATCGTTGAGGCGTCTCGGCCAATTGCTCGTCCGTGTTCTCCGGCTGGATGCGAGAAAGGCGCATGGCGTTCCCAGTCACGCCGACGGTCATCCCCGCGTCGCCCGCGAGGACGGCCAGCCAGATGGGAACGAGACCGAACGGGACCCCAACGGCGAGCGCCGCCTTGACTCCGAGACTTGCCCAGATGTTCTGTCGGATGACGCTGTTCGCGTCGTTTGCGAGTTCGTACAGGTACGGGAGTTTCGAGAGGTCGTCCGCCATGAGCGCGATGTCAGCGGTTTCGAGCGCGGTATCAGTACCGGCAGCGCCCATTGCGACGCCGACAGTGGCCGTCGCGAGCGCGGGTGCGTCGTTGATGCCGTCACCGACCATCGCGACGCCGTCGTACTCCTCGACGAATTCGTCTATTGCTGACACCTTCTCGTCCGGGAGCAGTTCGGCGCGGAATTCGTCGACACCGACCTGTTTGGCGATTGCCTGTGCGGTTCGCTCGTTGTCCCCCGTGAGCATCACGGTGCGCTTGACGCCGAGGTCCTTCAACCGAGCGATAGTCCGTTTTGCCTGCGGTCGGATTTCGTCCGCGACGGCGATGATGCCCTCCAGTTCGTCCTCCGTTCCGACGAGGATGACGGTCTTCCCCTCGGATTGGAGTTTCGGGACGGCGTCTTCGAGTAGGTCGAGGCAGTTGTGACGGTCGCAGAGTTGACGGGCGGCCTGGGTGACCACACCGCCGTCGGTCGTCGCGTGGACGTGCGAGAGGTCAAATCCGAGTTCCTCGAAGAGACCGGGCTTCCCGGCGAAGTGTGGCTTACCGTCGAGCGTCGCACGGACGCCCTTGCCGGTGATGCTCTCGAACTGGTCTATCTCGCGCCCTTCGACGCCAGCGTTGGTCGCTTCTGCGACGATGGCTTCGCCGATAGGGTGTTCGCTCCGCTGTTCGAGGCCGCGCGCGCAGTTCAGTACGTCTTCCTCGTTGTTCCCGTTCAGAGGGACGACGTCTGTCACAGCGAGTTCACCCTTGGTGAGCGTGCCCGTTTTGTCGAAGGCGACGACGTCGACAGCGCCCATCGCTTCGAGATGGTTTCCGCCCTTGATGAGGACGCCGTTCTTCGCGGCACTCGTGATACCCGAAACGACGGAGACAGGCGTGGAGATGACGAACGCACACGGACACGCGAGAACCAAGAGCGTGAGACCGTAGACGACTGCGGTCGACCACGACGTGCCGAGAACGTACGGACTGCCGAGTGTGACGAGGATGGCAACTCCAACGACGACCGGTGTGTAGTACGCCGAGAACCGTTCGACGAACTGTTCACGTTCGGTCTTGTTGGACTGAGCGTCCTCGACCATCTCGACGATTCGCGAGAGCGTGTTGTCGCTCGCTTCGGAGGTGACCTGAACCTCGAGGTAGCCCTCCTCGTTGATCGTCCCGGCGTACACCTCGTCCCCGGTCGTCTTGTCGACGGGGACGCTCTCGCCGGTGATGGGCGCTTGATTGACCGCGCTCTCCCCGTCAGTGACTTCGCCGTCCATCGGTATCTTCTCACCGGGTTTGACCACCACGACGTCGCCGACAACGACGTCGTCGACGGGGACGGTCACCTCCTCGCCGTCACGTTTGACGGTCGCCTCGTCGGGCGAGAGATCCATCAACTCCTGCAGCGAGTTGCGGGCGCGGTCCATCGAGTAGCGTTCGAGCAATTCGGCGACGCTGAAGAGGAACGCGAGGGTCGCAGCCTCGAAGTACAGCGCTTCGCCGAACGCGAGACTAGCGACCAGTGCGCCGACGATAGCGACGGACATCAGGAAGTCGATGTCGAGGTTCAGGTTTCGGGCCGAGTAGTACCCGTTTCGGAGTATCTCTTGGCCACCGACTGCGATAGCCACCAAGAAGAGGACGTCGGCGACGAACAATTCCCGACTGACGACGGTCGCCACTTCGGCGTTCTGTCCGACGAGAAAGAACTCGAACAACAATCCGAGCGCGACGAATCCACCGCTGATCCATGTCTTAATCGCGCGGGTGTTCGTCCAGATGCTCTCTTCGGAGTCCTCGCTTCTGGAACCTGAGTGTCTCCCCGTCGTCGTGTCAGTCACCTCGTAGCCAGCACTCTCGATGGCGGCGACGATGTCCGACTCGCTGGTAGCGGACTCGTCGTATGTGATGGTCACCTTCCCCGTGGTAGGTTGAGTAGCGTACGTCGACACGCCGTCGACGCGTTCGAGGGCGTTTTCGATCTTCCCCGCGCAGGAGGGGCAGTCCATCTCCGGCACGGTGAACTTCGCTGTGATTTCCCCGTCGTCTTCCACGCGGTAGCCCGCCTTTTCTATGCGGCCGCTGATTGACGCTGGTGTCGTCTGCTCGGGGTCGTAGGAGACGGTGAGCGTCCCGGTCGTAACCGCCGGGTCGACGCCGTTGATTCCGTCGAGTTTGCGGACGCTGTTTTCGACCTTTCCCGCGCAGGAGGGGCAGTCCATCTCCGGTACAGAGAACTGCGCGACATCTCCTCGATCCATCGATTCTGACGTCGGCTCCGTCGGTCCGTGATCGTGATCGTGGTCATGGTCGTGATTGTGATCATGCGACTGTGAATCTCCTGGTTCGTCTGGCTCACGATGCGGAGAGGTCATTACCAGAAACGAGGGACTCCGAAGTTATTAATCCAACTGCTACTAGTTCATCCGTGAGTATGCAGAATTAACAACGGACCATCATAGAATTACTAACCGACTGCTTCAATCGAATTGTCTGAGGCCGAGAATAGGAGGGACTTAGAGAGAGGAGAAACATCGTAGGTGCATGGAAGAGATTGCCCGAACGCTGAGCGGGAAGACCGTATTCGGTTCGGTTTTCGCGGCCAGTATCGTCATCGGCGCGGTGTTCGGCTTGGTTCTCGGAACGAGCACGAAGATACAGCATATCTCGGTTTCCGACTGGATCACGTTTCATCCGACCCCCACCGGAATGGCTCTCTACGGAGCGACGGCCGCTGCCGTCTTAGTCGGTGCGGTCTTGGGTATCGTACTCCTGCTCTCCCGTTTCGACGAAGATGCGATCTGACAGCAGGTTTTTCGACAACCGCAGATGTCCAACGTGAGACGGATGACCCGGTAGAATTCGTGAATAGAATTATCAGTACTGCTTCCGATTCAGAGCGCATGTGCATCTACTGTAACGACCACGAAGAATCGCCGGAAGACGACGCGACTCGAGCAACTACGAACGAGGCGACGTCCGCAGACGAAGCGCTGAATCGGACTACTGGGGGAGTACTCTCACGAATAAAGGCGTCTATCGTCGCGTACGTCGAACACTGAGCGTCGTACGTGCCGACTACTGGGCAGAGTTTCACCGGGCTACCGAACCGACGGTACATTTCGCTGGAGGCATGTCGAGAAACGCGGTCTCGTACCCGTCGTGACGGGCGAGTTGCGGAGGGGTCACCGTCTCGATCACGACCGAATCGCTGGCTTGTAACTCCTCGACGGGAGCACGATAGTAGCATCCGATCTCGGGATCGATAGTTGCTCGAAGTTTCCGCTTCAGAATGGTCGTCTGTTTTCGGTTCACGGACCCCGTGAGTGCCATTCGAGGAAGCATGATACGATTGTACGGTGTTCGTGGAGAGACGAGTAGCGTAGGCTGGCCGTTCTTGCTGAATCGAGAGTCTCCGTCTACCAGGCTGATGAGAAAAGACACGTCGTCTGAAGTTACTTCCCCGATCGACTGTCCCGGAAGTTCTTCTCTCGGGGGGACGCGAGGTGATGGAACGGATTTCATATCCATCAACTCCACCGTTCCTTTCGTACCCGCTTTCTCCCCCAACCGCCGAATCGGGAGGTTGTAGGTTTCGCTCGTGTCAAACGTAAAGCCAACTGTTACTGACTGAGATTTCGTGAACCGCCCATCAAGTGCACCTGTCCGCTCCGTTTGAAGTGGCCCCGCGCTGATTGTGGCTCGGTAGTTCCCCTCTCCGTTTAGTGCGACGTTGTCGCCGTAGTGAAAGCCCATATTAGGGGAGATCATAGGCCATAGATTGGTATTCGTTACTTTACCGTCGCTATCTTCGATCGTCACAGAGAGATCGATTGGAAGGATCGTATCGCTCTTTGCATCCCAAACGCTTGCCATCAGGTGAAGCGAGTCGTCGGACTGAACAACCACTTTCTCCTTCCTGGTTCCGGTGAGATTCCAGAATCGGTGCGGATACGAGTACATGAGGCCGACCCCCAACCCGTTTTTCGTGGCTGTACCGTACATACCCATCCCCTCCACGATAGCCGGATAGTACACCGCATCGGGTTTATTCTTGACCTGAGGTGGATCCCGCCACGCTGACTGCGTCTCGAATCCGAGACGGCTGAGACACCCCGTTAATCCGATGCAGCTCGCCAGTCCGGTCCCTCGTTTGAGAAACGACCTCCGTCTCATATCGATTACGTGTACCCATGTAAGGGAGAGGTTTCTGGTGTGGATACCGAAGCGGAACACCGCTGTAGACGACGCGGAAGTCGAGTTCTCGTGCACTGCTACTGGTTTGCAAAAGAGCTCCGAATGCTGAACCAGAACGATTTCAAAGACGCACTGAGTAGTTCCGTGTACCGGTCACCGATCGAAATGTCACAGATACAAACAACCGTTCCAGAGGGTGAAACGCCCGCAGGCACGTGTGAGTACTGCGGACATCCGTTCCCGACCACCGACCGTCTTGTGCTTCACAGAGGTAGAGAACATAGTCAGCGGCTTGACGACATCGACAAGGAGAAGTTCAAGTCCGCATTTACGGAAGAAGAAGACGCTCTCCGCAGTCTGCGTTTGAGAGCGCTCGCAATACTGGTCATCTTGTACTTCGGGTTGTTGAACGTCTATGCCGTCTTCGCCTGATTCGACCTCCAGCGAACTGATCCATTCAGACGTGCGATCGGAACGCTGGTCGATGAGGGATAGATTGCGAGCGACTCTTTCAGCACCCCAAATCAGGGTTGCTGTGCAGTGTCTGCTCTGGATATCCGCGCTGGTCCTGTTCGTTGACACCGCATCAGCGGGGAATGGCCTAACCCTCTCGAAGCAACCCAGAGACACACTCGCAGTTCCTCGATGGCTCTATCTCGCCACTGGGGGCGCCACTATCGGTGCGTCGGCTCTCCTCGCGAGTTTTGTGACCGATCGAGCGTTTATCCGTTATCTTCACAACTGGTCGAAGACCCTCCCAACGATTGAGAGTTGGTGGCAACCAGTAGTCTGGATCGCACGTGGTCTCGGCGTCACCACCCTCGCTCTCACAGTATATCTCGGATACGTAGGTCCCCAACTCCCGACCTCAAGTCTCGCCATCTTGGTCACGTTCGCTGGAGTTCGTGCTGGCCTGCCCATCTTCACGTATCTTGTCGGAAATATTTGGCCAGTACTCAATCCGTGGCGGACCGTCGCATCCGTCCTCCCATCTGGATGGCTCGAATATCCAGGCTCGCTCAAGCGATGGCCGGCGGTTGTAGGGCTGTTGGGTCTCGTCTGGGTCGAAGTTATCTTTCCCGTCAGTACTGTCCCGGCAGTGCTCGCGACCGCAATTGTACTATACACGGCAGTCACGCTCGCCGGTGCGCTCGTGTTCGGCCCCGAACCGTGGTTCGGAAACGTTGACCCTCTCTCCGTACTCTTCCGATTTTACGGTGGCGTCTCTCCTCTCACACGACACACAGGAACCGTAGAGATGAAGCTCCCAGGAGGGGATCTCCAACACTCGGACGTCGTTGCTGATACCTCTGACATCGCATTCATCATCGCACTCGTTTGGGAACTGACGTACAGCGGGTTCATCACGACGAGTGCTGGATCAACGACGATCAGGACCATCGTCGAACTCAACTTCCCTGGGTTCGTGAGTGCAGAGGTTCGTGCAGTCGCCGTATACACACTCTTGCTCCTCGCTGGATATCTCGTCTTTTTCGCCGCATACTGGTACGCTGGTCGCGTCTCACGGCGCCGTACCGGCACCTACATCACTGCTCGAACGATCAGGTATCAGTTCGCGTCCCCACTCTTAGCGATCGCGGCAGGGTATCATCTGGCTCACTACGCAGGGCTGTTCGTCTCTCTAAGTCCTGCGCTGGTACTCGCTCTCACATCACCGCTCTCTCCACCGTCGAATCCGCTGGTCCTCTCGCCACCAGGCTGGTTTGACGGATTCAACATTGCGTCTATCCTCGTCGGACATCTACTCGCCGTCTGGACGGCTCACACTCTGGGATACGACCTCTTCTCCAGCCGACTCGTTGCGGTCCGGAGCCAGTATCCGTTCGTTGCCGTCATGATCGGTTACACGGTCGTCAGCCTCTGGATTATCTCCCTTCCCGGTGCGATTCCTCCGTATCTATCCTGAGCACAACAGAATACATCTCACCGGAGAATTTGTGGGCGTGATCGAGACGCTTTAATTTCGGCTCAGTTCCGCCGTTAGAGCGTCAGCGTCATCGGTTTCATATCGACAAACGCAGTTTCGTACCCCTCGTGGCGAGAGGTTTGGGGTGGCGAATCGATAGTTATTGTGAACTCGTCGCCAGACTGCACGTCCGAGACGACCGCGCCGTAGTGATAGCGCAGCTTGGGATCGATCGTCGACTGTAAGATTCCATCGAACACCGTGGATCCATCACGAGTTAACGTTCCCGAAACAGACATCATCGGGAGCATAGTTCGATTGTAGGGTGTCCGCGGTGACACGGCTAGATACTGCTGATTTCGATCTCCACCGAACCGCGATGCGTCTTCGAGTACCGTCACTACAAATTTTGCGTCCCCGCTCGTCGCCGTTCCACGGACATCGCCAGGAAGCGCATCGGGTTTCGGGACCTGAGAACTCGGCAACGTCTCCACATTCATCAGATCAACTGCGCCCCTCGTTCCTTCCTTGTCTGCAGGGATATCCGTATACGATATCTCTTCGAGTGTAGATTTTCTAAACTCAAACTCGAACGCGAATGAGACGTTTCCTTCGTTCCCTGACAGAGACCCCACCCGCCGAGTTGACGGACCGCCGACCCGTACTTTGACCGTATAAGAACCGTCTCCATTGAGTTGAGCGTTGTCACCGAAGTGGAACCCCATCGGTTGGGAGAGCATCGGCCACGGTGCGAACTGATCGACCGAGTTCCCATTTTGAGTGATGTAGACCTGGGGGTTGATATCGGGGGGAATGATTTCCGTTTCTGTCTCCCATACGACCGGCATCAAGTGAAGCGAATCCTCTGACTGGATGTCTACTTTTGAGATACCATCCGGCTTCATTAGCCAGAATCGGTGGGCGTACGAATAGGTGAGTGCACAGCTATAGCCGCCTTGAGTCTTCACGTTCGATGTTTTCATCCCCTCGTAGTGGCTCGGGAAGTAGACGGCATCTGGTCGATTTTCAGGGAGTGGCGGGGCCCGCGCGGACTGCGTCTGAAACAGCCCTGTGCATCCCGCGAGGCCGATTAAGGACGTTCCTCCGAGGGTTCCGAGAACGTCACGACGACGCATTGTCTACCCCTTGAGAATTCTCAGACGGAAGTACGGGCGGAAGTGCACGCAACGGCCGTGGTGGCACTAAGTAGTTACCGCGGTGCTCTGTCTGAACATACTGGAGAATCCCGTTATTGTTTCGTTGTCCAACCGCTGATTGTTCAACCACATCAGTCCCGTTCATCGCTTCCCGCGTCGCCACAAAATCACTAATTCCTCGTTGGAGCGCCAGAAAATGGAGGCCTGCCTGTCCGCCGTCGGTTGAATCAAAATCCCGCCGGAGGATAACTGGGCTGTTGTTTTCGCGGGCGGATGTCATCTTCTGAGAATGACCGACGACACCCATTTCACGAGCGGTCTCAGTCGCGGGTCCGCAGTCCTCGACCTGACTACTCGTTCCGAGGTTATCTCCTGGTCCTTCCACGACATCGTTTTCGGCGTGATACGGACAGAACATCTTCGCCTCGCGCTGCCAGCGGTCGTCTTGGTTGTACCACTGATTCAGGTTGAGCTGGAGTTTCGAGATGTGCTGTGTTGTTCCTCCCGCGAACGGCCCCGACTGGATCGTAACTCGGTCCTCACTCGCCTGATTCTTTTCGAATCCAGATTTGAAACCCATGAATAGAGGCGCATCGTCCGGAACTTTGTCGGCAGGGATCCCATCGGCATCGTCAGCGTTTTCGGCCGGAAGTCCATCACCAACGAATCCGGTTCGACGGTCGACGACTTCAAACATGTCGGTCAGCGCGGCGTCCGGTTGTTCGATACCGTTGAGGGTTCCTTTTTTCCCCTTAAGCGCTTCCTCTGCCCCGAGGATGACCGGTGCATTGTTGCTCGCGAGATGGACGACAGCATCGGGCGTATCCAATTCAGGGTCTTCGAACGAAGCAAGCGCTTTCGGCGCCGGGAGGTCAACGCTTTCGGGGAGTGCCGAATCGAACCGACTGAAGTACGCCGGAGAGTAGCTCATCGTAAGTAAGAGACCGGTTCCACTCCGTTCGTACGCTCGTTCGACACCACGAAGCGCCTTCTCAACGCTTTTCCTGTCTTTCTCGACTGGCGGACCGCTACGGCTGTACTTCAGGTATAGCAGGACGTGATGGCGCGGGGGGACGGTATTTCCCTGGTCGTCTCGTGGGAGCACTTCGTTCCACGCATGTTGACGTCGAGGAAGCGACGATAGGTTCTCCGGCCCCGTCGGAACATCTACTGATCCTCGTCCTAGGCACGCACTGAGTGCTGCCGCCCCACCGATAGCGACGGCTGACTTCATAAAATCCCTCCGCGGGACGCCTCGTCTATCAGCCATTAATTCGAATTCGGTCCACAGACAAAAATGGGTTCTGGTGAACTTATCGAACCGGATGACCGCCGATCAGGCGGGTATCGCGTGACTGCGAACCTTCGCTCGTTCAAACGAACAAAGTCGCGCGAACGCGGTCGTAGAGTCGGATAGATAATCGGCCGTGGAGAGATCGTTCAGCGGGTGGATGCCATTCCGTCAGTTAATCGTTGCCGAAGGAGATGCAGGATTCGGTTCGGGAACCGAGCCACCGGCCGATTGGAGCAGGCTACCGAGCAACATCATGATACTTAGCGCGAAGAACACGCCGCCGACGGGCGACGTCGGAATCATGAACGACCAGTAGATCGGTGTCGCAGCCGTGCCGAAGAGGACACTCAGTACGCCATAGAACGCGGGTGCACAGCAACAACATGCGGTCGCACCGGACGTCGCGAGCGATCCGGAGAGCATCTTCCTCCCGGCGACCGACCCGCTGTTTGTCCATTGCTGCGTCACGA
The DNA here is from genome assembly GCF_031624635.1 of Halogeometricum sp. S3BR5-2. Classification (NCBI taxonomy): domain Archaea; kingdom Methanobacteriati; phylum Methanobacteriota; class Halobacteria; order Halobacteriales; family Haloferacaceae; genus Halogeometricum; species Halogeometricum luteum. Next base: position 85,225 of record NZ_JAMQOQ010000007.1, read on the forward strand.
CCGCTACGTTGAGGCCGACGAGACTACCCAGCACTCCCATGACCAAGACCGTTCCAACGGAGATATATCCAGTGAAGGGGATCGACGGAAAGTACCACTCAACGGCTGGCCACACCACGAGTGGACTGGCGACTTCGTACGGGATGACGAACGCCTCCGTCGGGACATTGACACCGTCATCGGGGTTGAAACTCATCGTTCCCCCGGAGAACGCGAAGAAGACGCTCATCAACAGACCCGCCGCGATGCCGAAGAGCTTCGGTTTCGTCTGCAGGCGGATACTCTGGATGATCCCCCGAGCGTCCGACCAGACGATGGCTGTGAGAACGGCGGGAAGCGAGAGAGCGAGGAGGTAACCTAGTGGATTCGTGTATCCCTGATTCGGCATCACCACCGGGTAGGCAATCCAACTTCCGAGTATCACGCACAGGACCGCGTACAGTGGTTTCGTCGGCCACTTGAGTCGCACCGTAGCGAACCCACCTACTGCTAAGAGTGTACTCGCTACGAGGCTCAGTGGCGGATATATATCGACGAGTTTCGGCGGCGTCGTTCCGACAACTTGGAGTTCGACGAGACCGATTCCACTGAAGGCGACCGAGACGACCCCGCCGGCGAGGATGACCGCAGCGGCACGAAACGATACGATACCTCGACGAGCGGAAGCGACTGATCCTGCTATTCCACCGATTCCGACGATCAGTAAGACGAACAGAAGCCAGTGTGGCGTCCCCGCGTGAGTGGTTCCTGAATGTGCTGCAGCGGGTGTAGAGAACGCTCCAACCGCCACGAGAGCGAGACCGAGTGCCGTGATTCATCGATGAAGCATCCGTACCTTAGAGGTCGGTCACACGGCAAAGTGTGTTTTGGTGCGGACGACGAGTACGGGAGACGACGTCAATGGGCGGGTGCTGCGTCCAGCGTCACCTGTCAACTGAGCTCCAGACAAAGAAGGCGGTGGCGGTAAGCGAAAGGAGCGTCCACGCCAGAAGTACGAACGTCGACATGAACGTCTCGACCAACGAGACGTTCGCTGACGCAGTCACCGGAGCGACGGTCAGAGAGAGGACGAGATTCCGGTAGGCCCCGTTGGGACTCAGGAGCGCCAGGGCGGCGCTTGCTTCCCCACCACCTACTCCGAGCCCGACAACGGCGGCAATGTCGAAGCCGAACACGACGACCAAAAATGCGACGAGCGTCGCGACGATGCCGCGGCGCGCGTCTCGTGCGACGGCCGAAATGAGGTGAAAGACGGCCAGCGTGACGGCACCGAGAACGGCCGTCAATACAACGAACCGAAGGTACAGCACCGGTGAGTCCAGACCGGTCGACTGCGGAAGAAACGTCGCAGCGCGACCGAACAGCGGAACGGCGAAGACGAGTACTACGAGCGGGAGCACGATGCTGGCGAGGAGTGCGAGGAGCCGGGCCAGATACACTCCGAGAACGTACTCGCCGCGAGTCACCGGGTACGTCTGGTGGATATCGAGCTCATCGCGTTCGCGTTCGCCCACGATCGCGGGATACCCGAACGCGCCGGCGAACAGCGGAACTAAGAGTTCGACCGGAGTCAAAAGCGAAAGGACGAGAGGAACGTATCCGCTGACACCGCTCGTTAACGCGACGGCGACCACGAGCAGGAAGAATCCCACCGATAGGAGGAGGTAGGTCTTGGTTCGCCAGACTGTCACGAGTTCCCGCCCGAACACCACTCGGATTCGGTCGGCCCACGAGTACGTCACGACTCACCTCGCGTCCCGGTTTGAACTGCCGGTCCGTCCGGAATCGAATCGAGGAATGCGGCCGTCAGCGAGTCGTTTGGTCCAGCGTCAATGAGTTCACGCGGCGTCCCCGCTCGACGAACCGTCCCGCTATCGAGGAGCACGACGTAGTCCGTCCGAGTGGCTCCCGCGAGGTCGTGTGAACTGAGTACGACTGTGGTCTCCTCGCTGGCGATGTCACCGACGATGTCGAAGACGTGCTCTCGCATTCGGGGGTCGAGCCCCGAGGTCGGTTCGTCGAGGACGACCACAGGCGGATCCCCGAGAAGGCTCTGTGCGATGCCGAGCAGTCGACGCATCCCGCCGGACAGTTGTCCGACCCGTCGGTCACGAACGTCGAGGAGGCCGACTTGTTCCATCGACGCTTCCACGTCGACGCTTGCCTTGAGGAGATCACCGTAGTACGTGAGCGTCTCATCGACCGAGAACTGTGTTCGGAAGCGAGGGTCCTGCGGGAGGTATCCGATCGGTCGCTCCGTTTCGATTGGGACTCGACGACTTCCGCCATCGGATCCGAGAACACCGGCAACGACGCGTAACAGCGTCGTTTTTCCCGACCCGTTCGGACCGACGATCGCCGTCACCTCGTCTGTGGCGAATTCCAGAGAGATACCGTCGAGAACGGTCAGATCTCCGAACGAGCGGGTGATGTCTTCCAGCTGTACAATCACCTCTTTACTGTCCTCGGAGCCACGCATACAGGTCCGTCTCTCTGCTGGTGTGAAATGGTTGTCGGCACGCACTGCAACCCTGACGAAGGAGTTTTGACTACCACGTGCATAACTCAAACTGATGCGGACCCGTCTCGCGATTCTCGGGCTTGTGGTCGTCCTCGTAGTTGGTAGCGTCCCGTTTGCTGTTGGAGTCTCCCCGGATCGGAAGGCCGGTGCTGTCGACTTCGAGGACACCGTCAGCGTCGGAATCTCTGAGGGCGTCGTACGAGAAGCCCAGCGGTCGTCGCTCGTGCTTCCGAAAGCCCAAGTCTTCTACTCTCAGTATCGGTACCCCGTCGGCTACTACGGTATCACCTCCCTCCTGACCGACCTGCAGACAGGGTCTGAACGGGGTCTCGGCCGTCCGCTCCAGATTTACGTCACAGACTTCTCCGGTGAACCGATTCAACTCGACTCGGACGGCACGCTTCGACTGTCAAACGCGCGGAAAGCAGGCTGGGTGCGCGCGTCTGAAGCGTTCTTCGTCGTCGGTAGCCGAGCCCGCGTTCCGACGCGTGACTCCGTTGCTGTTCCCTTCTCGACCCGAACCGACGCTGCAGCGTTCGTATCCAAGTACGGCGGACGAGTCGTCCGGTGGGACGACGTACGAACCCGAGAGGAGGATTCAATCGGACACACGACTGAGGAATGGAAACAGATCGTAGACGAACGAGAGGCACGGACAGATTCGACCGTGACCTCACGACGGACGTTACTCGACCGGCCGGTCTCCGTCGTCGTCGGCGAGGACGCGCCGACGCTCACCGCTGCCCTGAGGGATGCCCCGCCGAACACGAGTATCCGCGTCCCGGCCGGAACGTACAACGTCTCCAACGTCACCGTGAGTAAGCCGGTAACGATTCGAGGAGCGGGACAGAACCGAACGCACCTCGTCGGTGACAGGACGGGGACTGTGATGACCATGACGGCGCCGCGAACGGCCGTCGCGAATCTCAGTCTCTCCGGCGTCGGCCCCGCTCGGAGCGGTAACAACGTCACGGCCGGCGCCGTCACCGTCGATAAGACGTCGTGGAACTACAACATGCGAAAGGTCCACGGATACGGCGACGCCGCGGTCGTCTTCGATACCGCGGGAGAATCCTTCGTCTCCCGAGTCCGGATCAACACCACGTCGAACGGGATTATTGCCCGCGACAGTCCAAACGTGACCATCTCGAATCTCACGTTGTACGGCACGAAACGATGGGACGAGGGATTCCTCGGTGTCGCGGCTATCGGTTCGTCGGTCGTGGTGCAGGACTCGGCCTTCTACGGCGGGAAAGTCGGCGTCTTCGCCCTCGACGTGGACGATCTCGTCGTTCGCGACTCGCGGATGGAGGGCATGATGCTCGGTGTGTTCAACCTCTACGGCCGGAATCTGTTGATCAGTAACAACCGAGTCGAAGACACCGGCTACGGTATCTACGTCGAGATGCGGTCCTCGGAGACGGCCGTCGTCGGTAACTCAGTGCGGCGGAGCGGGAACGGCGTTATCGTCGCCGGAACTGAAAACTACGTCTCGGGCAACGTCCTGACGCAGAACCGCGCCGGTCTTCTCGTCGAAGGACACTACTCGCTGTATCGCCGGAACGTCCTCGCGTACAACCGCATCGGACTCAGGAGTCTCACGCTGCTCCCGACGAATACCGTCACGGACAACGACGTGGTGCGAAACGGGAAACCGGTCACGACTTCGGCGTACGATATCGTCCACGTGTGGCGCGGGAACTACTGGTCGAGCGCACCCGGTGTGAGACGAACCCCGAGTGGGAGTCTCGTCCGGTCGTTCCGTCCGACCGGGTCGGTAGACCGCGCTGTCGGTCGCGTACCGTACGCGAACACCGTTGCCCACTCTCCGACGGTAACGGTCTTACGGCAACTCCAGCAGTTCGTCCCAGGACTTCGCAAAGGGGGCGTCGTGGACCCTGCTCCGGCGGCCGACCCGATTCGTGACGACGTCGTGAAGCGAGTCCAGGAGACGTACAATCGAACGGGTAAGAGCGAGGATGACGATTCGTGGGACTATCGTTCGTGATTGTCGGCTAACTGCCGTCAATCAGGAGGTGTTGGTAGGGTCATCGTCATTCCAAGTCGTGAATACTGATTCTCAGCCTTGTTTAGACGCGGTGCAGATTACTCGCTACGGACGTTGTCCGAACAACGAAATCAGATAGAGAGGCGCTCACGAACTGAATCTCTTCACCCAACAGAGCCACTAACCTGCGCCTTCAGTTGCGTCTAAACAAGGCCCTGATTCTCTATTCGGACCGTGAGCTATGAGAATGGCCGTCGGTACTGTCACCGCTTCTCTGTTTGCACCCACGTTCGTCAGTGCGTTGGCCTATAGTAGCGTCTGCAAGTCATCACCCACTTGACCGCACGACAGCGCGCGGTTGGATGAGTAGACAGTTGCAGACGTTACGATAGACCCGGCGCAAGATAGCACTCTGCAATTTACTAGACTTAGGGGAGCTCACCGGTTCCTCCTCTCTTGAGTTGTTCTTGCCTGGGTATACTTTGCTAACCCCTATTCAATTGATAACTGCGTTACATCCACAGGTCTGTAATAACCTGAGTGGATCGATTATTATTCTATAGGCGTTTAACCCCATAGTTATTAATAAATACTGGCGGTAATTCGGGTGCGAGATAATAACCCGTGCCGATCGTCCTATCAATAGAGACAAAGCAGAGAATCACAAACCGTTGAATAGATGCGTACTGATGCTATGTCCGACAGTCGAATGAAGGATATCGCTTCCCGAGTGAAACATGTTCTACTGGCGATTGCCCTCGCTGCTGCGGGATTCCTACTTGGACTCGTTCTTCTCTCGTTTGGTACTGCCTTCTTCGAGATGTTCGGTGTCACGCTCACCGAGCGACCGGCAATTAGGTTGGTCGTCTCAACCATACTGCTCCAGGGCGTTGCGTTTGGGACAGTCGCGCTGTGGTACGTCGCGTTTCGATCGCGAGGCTCTGAACTCCTGCACGTTCGATTCCCGAGCCGGCGAGACATCATTTGGATTATCGGCGGAGGACTCCTATTCGTCGGCGTCTACTTCGGTCTCACAGAGTTCGTCACAGCTGTCGGGCTTCCAATTGCTCAAAATAACGTCGCTATCATCGCGAGCGAAACACCGTCTGTAGTACTGTTACTGGTCCCACTTTCGATTCTCCTCGTTGGGCCCGGTGAAGAGCTGCTGTTCCGCGGTATCGTTCAGGGACTTCTCACTGAGTCGTTCACTGCTCGGTCGGCTATTGTTCTTGCGAGCGCAATCTTCGCTATCAGCCACGCGGGTTCACTAACAGGACGGGGACAGCTGACGTATATGATCGTTGTCTTCGGATTAGCGGTCGTACTCGGCACGTTCTATGAGTTGAGTGGGAATCTGGTAGTTCCAGCGCTCCTTCACGGCGGATACAACGCGGTTCTCTATACGAATCTGTATCTCTCCAGCGCGTGAGAGTACCCACTGATATCGACAACAGCGATGCGGTAGATTCCTAACTCTGATACGGTAACCGAGAAATTCGAACGATTTCGGCCAGTTGCGAACGTTCTTTAGGTAAAAGCCGATACTATGTGTTCTTCTGATTCTCGTTTAATCCTCTATCGACGACTGGCTACGAGCAGTTGTATGAACTGTAGACAAACTATCGCTCCGATTAGAGCTGACCCAATGAGTGGGGCTCTTCCCTCCGTCACCGGGTTACTCACGTAGAAACCAACCAAGGCGATCAGTAGTACGAGCGCTACAACCGATAGTGCGTTCTCGATGGCCATATCGAAAAAAAGGCACTCTTCTACAAATAATCCGCGGATTCCACTGGCAAACAGGCGTTCGTCAGTTTATATCTCCGTTGAACCTCTTCTAGTCGAATGAACACTCATTTTACGCTCCTCTCGAAGCAACACTCGTGAAAGCAAAACACCGTCTCATGTTTGTCCTGTTCGGCATCGTATTGCTATTAGTCCTGGTCGGATTCGTTGTCCGGCTGATATAGCGAAATATGTGTAGGTAGATGAATACACAGTCACAGTTGATACAATAGTATACGACTAGAATTAATAAGGTGACCTGTTCAACTGGTAGCCAGCTTATTATGCCTGTAGTGGAATAATCTCGATAATGGTTGAGCAGCAAAGAGGCGCCTTAATCCGGACCACGTATCTTGAGCGAGAGGTTTGGAGACAGACTGACGACACATCAAGTGATGGTGCGTCAGGATGAGTGAAGATGCAGAAGCAGACTTGGTGAACACTGGATCAAGTCCATGGCCGATGTTTATCGCACTCGGCCTAGCTTTGTCTGAGGTTGGTGTCCTGTTTGCGCTTCGCCCCGTTTCAGTCAGCGGGTTGTTACTATTTGTCGGATCCGTTGCCGGAATCCTTGCAGAATCGGGATACGTCACTCGATCTACTCGATCCATCGGCGCACAGGGAATCGCCCTATTGGTTATCGGGAGCGTATTGATCCTGCGAAATCAGACTGGAATGACTATCCGTGGCCAATCTATCGTTATCGCAGGAGTGCTCTGTTTCGTCCTTTTACTCCTCAGGATTGGGTACCACCGACTTCGTTTCGGAAACACGAACCGGGCTTCTGATGCGTCGGAATCTTCGTCTGACTAATCAGAGATACTGGTCTCGATAAGTAGCACCCGGAATCGTGGGTGGAAGATTTCGTCTGCTACGCCATTTGATAGAACTGGAGGCGAAATACAGTAACGAGAGCAGCGTCAAGTAGGTTGACGCAAAGATGATGCTCACGAACGGAATCGCTGCCACAATCGGTAACCGCTCTCGGTGACGATCTATGCGGCGTTGTTCGTCCCGACTTTGACACCTAAGAGCGAGATTGCAGTGATCGCCGAGAGTCCGAACGATAACGCAGTGACGTATCCGACGGCTGCATAGATGAGTGTGTGGAGTGCTGGGACACGAAATCTAACGTATGAGCGGTCGAAATTCCGGTGTCGGAGATAGAGGAGAGCAACTCCACCGAATCCGCGTCCTGTGTCAAGTACTAATGAAGGAACGATGCTCAGTACGGGAGTGATCTCAAATCCTGCGACACTTAGCACCAATCCAGCGACGAGAATAGGGCTAATCTGATACCAATGCCAACTGCTGCTGACAGGAGTTCCATACCTTTGGCGCTACCTTCTTTTGTTTGCTGTCTAAGACAGTTAACAAAGATGTGAGGCATTTGAATGGATGTGTGAGGATATTTGATTCCCTTTGGCCATATGATGGAACTGGATACAGAGAGCAAGTATTTGTAGCCGGCTCTGTTGAAACCCTCTCGCAGTCTGGCGGTTTGCTGAGAAGTCAGTTTTCCATCGGAACTGTGCAATCCGGGTGGAAGAGTCGCTCTCTGCACTGTCAACACCGAAGGATTTCAACAGAGCCTTTGTAGCCACACTGCATCATCGTTCAAAATAGGTCTCATCGCCAACGGCATGTTTTTCGCACGATTCTCAACAACACCAGTCAGCGCGTATATCGCGGTCTGCCTCCGCTCATTCTGAGACGTGAACGAGCGATGTCTGCAGACGCCCGCTCAGCATTTTGAATGTAGCCGCGAGTCCGGTGCCATACGCAAGGTGGGCAACGAACGCCACTAGAATGTAGCCGACGAGTTCCCACCCGGACTGGCCGCTGTAGAACGCCACGAAAAAGCCCGGCAGCATCACCACAGCGAACACGAGGCCCGTCCTGATAAGGGGTTCTCCCGGCAGGAAGTCCGCGAAGGTGACGAACAGGAGCGCCCACGTGGTCATGCCGCCGCCGAGGAAGATGAGGTAGCCGATCGGCGGATTCCCCTGCACGCCGACGAGCTCAGCCAGTTCAGCGAACGCCGCCAGTTGGAAGACGCCGAGGAGAGACCCGACGTAGAGGACGGCCGACATGAGCATCATGCCGACGAAGCCGGCGACGGCGCCGACGACGACGTCGCGGCCGACGCCCGAGAGATCCTCGAACGCCTTCGGACTGCCCGTATCCGCCTCGTCCTTCTGGTCGCCGACCATCTGGCTCTCCGCGGCGGCCCGCGTTTCCTCAGGCGGGGGGCTGGTGACGCCGTACTTCTCCGCGAGGCGCGCCTCGAACGCCTGCCACTCGCGGGTGAACTGCTGGGTCTTCTTCAGGTCCCATACGTCGGCGTCACGGACGATGTCGCCGAACCACAGCGAATGCAGCATGTTGTACACCCACAAGAGGACACTGAAGCCGATAATATATGCCCCGATAGTAGCCACGTCATTGAGAAATTGGAACTTCGGTGGGTAGGAGGCGAACCGCCGGGGCATCCCAAGGGCGCCAAGTATCAGGAACGCCATGAACGTAACGAACACACCGACGGATGTGAGGACAGCTTGGAGGCGCGCCAGACGTTGGTTGTACATCCGTTCGGTGATGATGGGGAACCAGTAGTAGGAGGCAGCGAACATCTGGAACGGGATGATCGCCATCAGTATCATGTGGAAGTGTCCGACGACGTAGTAGGTATCCTGATACATTACGTCGATGGGGATAGAGGCGAGGAAGACGCCTGTAATTCCCCCGATGACGAACAGGCTGAGCCCCCCGGCGGAGAACAGCATCGGTGCGGTCAACCGGATGTTCCCCTTCCACATCGTCGTTAGCCAGTTGAACACCTTGATGGCGCTGGGGACGGCGATGGCGATGGAGACGATCATGAAGGAAGTGAGAATTCGCGGATCCATCCCCGTTGTGAACATGTGGTGCGCCCAGACGCCGAACGACAGCACCCCGATGGCGAGCGTCGAGTAGACGACGAACTTGAACCCGAATAGCTTCCGCCCCGAGAACTTCGGGAGGATGGTGCTCATCAACCCCGTCGCGGGGAGGAAGATGATGTACACCTCTGGGTGGCCGAAAAACCAGAAGAGGTTTTGATACAGTATTGACCCGCCTGCCTCCACAGCGTAAAAGGAGGTACCGAAGTTGCGGTCAAGGAGCAACATGAGGAGGGCGCTCCCGAGCAGGGGGAACGCAAAGAGGATTATGCCGCTCGTTGTCAGCATCGACCACGTGAAGATATCGAGGTCACCGATGTCGACGTCCTCACCACGTTTCATGAATATAGTGACGATGAAATTTACCGCCCCCATCATCGTCGACAGCCCGCTTAAATGTAATCCAAGTAGCATAAAATCTATCTGTGGATTGGCTAATTGCGTCGACAGCGGGGTGTAGAGTGTCCATCCCGTTGCTGGTGGAGCGAGAGTGTACAAAAGCTGGAGCATTGATCGAGGCAGCCCGAGGCCAAGGATCCGTGCGAGGACTTCGGTGAGGAGGCCACCGCGGACGAGGAGTAACGAGGGAGGGAGGAGCCAGAAGGCGATGGCGTTGATGCGGGGGAACGCCAGGTCGTCGGCGCCGACGAACAACGGAAGGAAGTAGTTGGCCATGCCGAAGAACACCGGGGTGACGAAGAAGAACAGCATCGTCAGCCCATGGGTGGTGAACAGCGCGTTGTACGTCTCTTCGGACCACACGTCGACGGCAGGCGTCAGCAGTTCCGTCCGAATCATCATTGCGTCGACGCCGCCCCACAGGGCCGCCGCAGTCCCGAACACGAGGTACATGAGACCGATGTCCTTGTGGTCGACGGTCGTCATCCACCGGAGAAGGTTCTGTTTCTTCTCGCGTTCCTCCGTCTCTTCACCTTGGACGTGTCCACCGTCCGCGAAAACGATTCGAGAGAAATCTCGGAATGAGCCGTATCGTGCCCGGAGGATCACGACAGAGAGAACGATTACCGCGAGTACGTATGGTATGATGCTCATACGAATTTCCGGAGATCCGACTGTTTGAGTGCGTAGCGCATCTTATCGTTGCGGACGAAGTTTCTGCCATTAAATCTACTCCCTGAACTTGGAGAAATAATTAATCACAAGGATACTACGGAAACGATTCCGTGTGGCCAACCTCCTGAACCGGTGTTCGTCTATGGAGCGCTTGATGCAGCCTCTGAAACATCAGTAATAGATAAACCTCGCAAGACGCTAGCGGACGCTCAGTTGATCCCCGCAAATTATGAAAGCGATCAGTTCGGATCTTGAGGCTCTGAAACCACTTTTCGATCAGGTTTCGGTTAGTATAGTCAATCAACTACCTAATCCTAACCAACAGATCACAAGTCGATAATCAGACTAATCGACGAAAAATACCGTATCTTCGCAGTTCTGGTATTACGATGGAGCCGGTCTAATGCACGTTTAAATAGAAATGTGGCTACAGATTACTAACAAGAGCCATTTTAGTATTATCCCAGGCTATTTAAACTCATAATATGAAGAATACAGGTATCTAATTCTGTAGATTGATAACCTTCTCCACATAAATAACAGAAAACCCAGGTATGAACGTATATTCTACTATTTGTGTTTATTTTGAGAAGTATGAACAATAAAGCTACGGTTTGAGTTCGCTGAATATTAGACTCTAGGGTGCAAACAAGAAAATCTACAGCGACAGCTGACTCATGGGGAGAACTCAAAATCAGCCCTTCACTACATCTTGATTTGCTCACAAACTCCGTTTTATGCTGCTAGTTAGCAACACTCAGTACTAGTCTGACAAAACCACTCTACTAGTTTAAATATTATACATTCAATATATCCATAATTTATTTATCTTCTTCCATTGACCTCGTCGATAGCCGACCTCCTCGGCACCTGTCGAAGACGCAAACAAAGAACTCGCTATGTCACAGGACAGCACTACCCCCAAGATGTTTGAGAACCGTACTGACAGTCAATATACGGCGATAAGCACCGTCTCTAGACAGGCTATTCTCGCCCTTGCGCTGTTGAGCCTGTTTGCTGTCTCCCCTGTCGCAGCGCAGACGGGCGCAGTCTGTAGCGCCGAGAAGCTCCCGAGCATGATTGAGGGATTCTTCCAGCTGACTACCGGGCTCGGAATCGTCGGACTTGCTGTGGTCTGGCAGGCAGACTCACTCATTGAAATGTTCACCCTCAATTCGGAGCAGAAGAAGGGGCTCAAGCGCCACAAGCGCTCGGCGATGAAGTCTGCCGTCATCCTCCTCGTCCTTGGTCCGTTGTACACGGTCGCCGGGTCGATGATGAGTCTTCCACTGGCTGACTGCGTTAATCTCACCCCCTGGTAAGCTACTCCCCAATCCATCACGAAGCCCATGGAACACCGAGAACTCTCCGTGCTCATGGCCACCCTGCTGGCGACGAGCCTCGCTACAGGCCTCGTCACAGCTACCCCACCACGACCGGGAACGGACGACAATGGACTCTCTGAGAACGAATCCGCGACGCTGTGGTCTCGGGACACAGATAACTACACCAGCCAAGAAGCGTACCGCCAACGCTACGGTGACGAGCGAACTGCCATTCACCAGCTCGCAAACGGCAGCGATATCACGTTCAAGCGGCCGCCCGCGACCGCCGCGACGTGGACTCGGAACGACTTCGAGGACCTCGAAGCCGGTGGCTCGGATACGTCTGTTCACCCACCCCACGCGTCGCTCGAAGATGGCGTGTTCATCGCGGATGCCCACGCGACCGTATTCGCGGTGCAGCCATCGACCCATGGCCATCTCGAATCCGGTGAAACCCCACTCTACATCGCACCGAATGGAACGATGAGCGGGTTCGTCGATTACCGCATCCGTGTTCCAAACGGGAGTTCCTCTGAGAACCAGACTATCGAATGGTCGCTCGCAGACCACGAGATCGAGGAGGTTCGATTGCAGAAAGATGGAGAGACTATTGCGAGGACCGATGGGTCGCACACACCCGCTCTCGACTACCAGATCAACGACGACTGGAGCGCGACTCTCTCCCTTGAAGCCGAGATCCACGTCCGACTGAAGAAGACGATAGAGACTGACGGGGTCAACGGAACCGATGTCGAGGTCGTCTACCGAGAGGAGACGCAAAACGTCTCCGACTCGATCGACGTCGAGATTTATGACCTCTCCGCGTACCCCTACGACGCTGAGTATCCCAATGGCGATGCTGGCGTCGCTATCTTCCAGTCCCGCCCGTGGCAAGGGTACACTTTCTCCGACGATGGGAACGCGAGCGTGCGTGGTGTCTGGCGGTTCTACACCGCTCACAACACCAACTGGGATACGCTCGTCAGATCGAATCGAACCGACAGCGCCGAAGTTGAGTCCGATGCGATCCCTGTGTACGTCCACGCGTATCCATCTCGAATCGGACCGCGTGCTGAACCCGTTCGGGACGGCCCGGAGATCATCGACACGTGGGGGACCGAACGGTCCTCCCCATTAGAGAGTATCGGCGAAAACGTCACCATTGAGGTCGTCAACCAGTCCTACGAGACGACGTACGGTGTCGCCGTCCGTGCTGAGAACGTCGACCGAGAGGCGCTCCACGTTGCCGGCATCGTTCGCGGCGTGAACGCATCTATCGTTGAGCCCGACGCCGGGTCCGAGCGGCAGCTTCGACGCAGTAACCTGACGGTTGAGGTTCTCGAGCAGAACCAGTCGCAGGCGACGCTCCGAATCGAACTACGTGACAACGGGACTGGTGCACCGATCATCCTCAATGACGATACCCGTCGGTATCTGATCAGTGGGAGCGCCCGTAGTGGCTACATCACCATCGCTGGTCAGGAGGTCGAGACCAACGCCTCTGGCGTCGCCATCGTAACGGTCACTGAACCGGGTATCTACACGGCCCGCTATCATCCGGGCTCGTGGCTCGGACACAACCCGGCCTACGTGAGTGACACGGCGACCGCTCGGTGGCATCCACTCGGAACCATCGATGGCTGGTTCGACCTCGTCTTCGAGGCCGGCTGGCAGTTCATCCCTTTCTTCGTGATGTTCTACGCGGGACGCCGTCTCCTCCGAATGCTCGGTCCAGCAGACATCTTCCAACGAAACCCATGACCAGAAACAATCCATACATCAGTCGTAGAAACGCCCTCCAAACAGTGGCAGGTGCCGCGCTTGCGAGCGTAGCTGGCTGTCTGAACAATGGCGAAAGCTCCGGAACGCCTGGTGACGGAACAACCTCCCCCGACAGTCAGGGACCGCTCAAACGAGTCGCCGTCGAAGGGCCGGCACTCGTCGTTGAGCTCTCAGTAGAAGCCGACGTCGACCAGGTTAACCTTATCCAGCCGAACGGAGAGCTGTTCGGAACGCGTGACGTGGCTGCAGGGGCCCGGCAGGTCTCGTTCGAGATCGGAACTGCGTACGAACCGGGAGAGTACCGCGTGGTCGCTCTGAAAAGTGAGGAAACAGTAGTGGAGACCTCCCTTTCCATCCAACCGAATCTCAGCATTGTAGAGATGGGTATAGGGCGGAATCAACCAGAAAAGATGTGGGATAGTTCGAGTGACAAGGTAACCAAAGAGGCATTCGTAACTGTCGAAAACCAGGGTAGTGGTCCAGCTGCGATAACGCAGCTCCTCTTCATTGGAGATGTTCCGTATCCGTCAGATGAAGAAGGTACGAACTACGCCGACAACGATGATGTAAGCGGCATTTACGATCCTGAAACGGATACAGAAGTGGATGCTGTAGTCGTAGAACCGGGAGAGAAGCTTACACTGTACAGTTACCGATCACCGTTTGCTTTCATTCGAGGAGAGGGAACGTCGTGTAAGAGCGAAGAACAAGTTGGTGAGTTCGAGGTCGTCTTAGAAACGCGAGTTGGAGCAAATACGGTCTCTAAGACATACAGCATCCAGTACTCTGCATCAGAAGAGTTCGATAACTGTGATACTACAATTAGTGAGGCGTAGCTATGGTTGACCTGATTGATGTCGTCTTAGAGGGATTCAAAGACGTTGTCGACTGGGTGATTGGCCTCTTCATGGAGGGGCTGAACACCGGTTATGAAACCCTCACTGCGGAGATGTTCGGAACACCTACGCCCGAAACAGAAGGAGCGTTTGTCTTCGGTGCCCCAACAAACGGACCCTGGCCAGCAATCCGCGATGCGTTGGTTGGTGGTGAGATAATGCTGATTTCACTGCTTCTTCTGGTAATGTCTGTCCAGGGTCGACACACGATTCGGATTTTCAATATCGGGAGTGCGTATGAGGCAAGACGGACGAAGAAGACCGCGTGGGTTGGAGCGTTTCTCATCATCAGTTGGTACTGGGTGGGCATTCTCGGGCTCTACTTGGTTGACGGATTTACAATCGCCCTCATGCCGAGTCTAAGCTCGTTGGGAGATGCGATGCTTAATTTCCTAAAGGAGTCGCTGACTAACCCAGGACTCAGTTTCCTATTTGCGGTTATGGGGGGCCTCTCGATGTGGGCGCTTGAGGCACTGTACTACATCCGAGAGGTTCTTCTCTACGTCTACGTGTATGGGATGCCAATTGCGTTCGCTCTCGCCTACGGTAATATCCCCGTTCTTTCTGACATCGCTATGGGGTTCTCAAAACGATTTGTGCCTCTTGCAGTCCTTCCGCTTCCAGCAGCAGTCGTATTCAAAGGATACGATCTGCTCTACTCAGAGGGGGCACTTACCCCCAACAGCCCATTTCTGAAGTACCTGGTAGCTGCATCACTACCCCTAATTGCTCTCTATCTCACCTGGAAGACGTTCAAGTACGCGACTCCGCTGACTGCCAAGGTCGTCGGAGGAGCGACGAAAGGAGCAGCACTCATCGGCGGTGTCGCAGCGGGTGCATACGTCGGTGGCGCCGGCGTCGCGACGACTGCTGCTCGGTGGGGACCAAAGGCAGCTGCTGGTCACGCTCTCGCTCAGAAGGCAGCAGCACGAGCAGAGAGCGGTACCGAAGAGAATAGCACGCCGTCGTACCGGCGAACCGAGAACGACCCTGGAATTCACTAACAATGTCAATGGATCAAGACGCAGCCGCACGACGCATCATGGACCAGTTCGGCGAAGAGAGTCGCATCCCCTACCTCAATATCGAGGAGGGGGACGTCGGCGTACTCATCGCCTTCCCGATTATCGGCCTGTTCATCGCAGGTCTCACTGGGATTGAATCACTCGCCCTTCCGTTCGTCGTGGGTGGATTCGGGTTTGGCGTTGCTGTCATCTACGTCTCTCCCAACCACCTCAATGCGTGGACCTGGACGAAGAGCATCTATCGGTACGCCAAGCGTCCGCGAGTCACGTTCAGTGCCCCAGAAGAGCCCGACAGTACCACAAACGAGACTGAACGAAACGACGGTGGGCTCGCGAACTACACACCGTTCAAACCGGACGAGCGAACGCAAGACCTCACGAACGTCAAGCGGGCGTGGCCCGGCGCTGGAGCGATTCAACGGGCAGACGGAACGATGGAGGCCTTCATCGAGATCGACCCCGGGAACATGGACTTCGCCATGTCCGATGACTGGGCACAGCTCCAAGAGGCGGGCGAAGAGTTCGCCAACAAGGAACTTGACTCGAAGCTCAAGTTCCATGCGACAACTCGGTCATTCCCAGTGGAACAGATTACAGAGACGATCGAAGAACGACTCAACGACGAGGACGTCACACAGAATCCGATCTTCCGAGAACTCCTCGAGGAGTACCGAGAGACACGACCCAAGGAGATGCGTGATCGAGGAATTCAGCAGGTACGATACTACCTCGGTGTCGAGGTCTCCCCGCTAGAGGTTTACGACCGATTCCGAGACGAAGGGACGCCCGCCGAGAAACTGACGCAGTTCCCCGTCATCGGATTCCTATTCAACCCGTTCGTGACGCGGCGTGAGGACCTGACGGATGTTGAGCGGCGGGCTCAGATGTTCGAGAAACTGGACAGCCGCGTCAACGATGTTCGCGCCGAATTCATCCAACAGGCGTCCGGGTGGTCCGCTCGCCGGCTCAGTACGGTCGAACTGTTCGTCCTGAACATGGACTTCTGGAACGGGCGAGAGCACGACGCCGAGGAGGCAGAGCACGCTGTTCGCGAGCAACCGATCATCGGTCGCTCACGCCGGGAGGATGAGGTCAATGCGTAACGTCATCCTGCAGGCGAGTGGCGGTATCCTCGGCCAACTCACAGAGTGGCTTCTGAACCCGACGTCGCCCGAAGGCGCGGCGATTTTCGCCATACTGGTCGTTACCCTCGGGGCCAGTGGCAAACGTCTCTGGGACCGCCACACCGCCGACAGCGAACCGGAAGTCGACTTTTCGGATGTCCTCGACGAGAAGACGCTCGAAGAGGGTCACGCAGAGGGCCAGCTCCTCGACGACATTTCCGAGTCCCACAAGACAGTGATTTCGCCGGCAGCCATCGAGTGGGAGACACGAGCGGCTCACGTCGGCGAGCAGTGGACAACGACGCTGTACATCGCTGACTACGCCGATTACCCGAATGACGGCTATCTAAGCGACCTCTTCGAGTTGACAGACGTCGAGTTCGACCTCACAGCGCACATCACCCCGAAGAACCAGCAGCGAGCGCGGAACGAGCTGCAAGACATCGCTGATGACCTCCAAGTCGATGCCGACCTCGAACAGAGCGTCCGCAGTGCGTACCTCCAAGAGCGGGCAAACGAAGCTGCTGCGACGTACAAGGCCGTCGAGAGCGGCGCGAACGTCTTCGACCAAGGGATGTTCATCACGGTTCGTGACGACAACAAAGATGACCTCCGAGACTCCGTCCAGAAGGTCAAGAGTGCGCTCCGCGATGACCCGGCGAACCTCACGCCGAAGACTGCAATCTGTCGGCAGGACCTCGCGCTCCAGTCCGCTGCCCCGATTGGAGACAACAAGTTTGGCCGCGAGTCCATCGCCCTCGGTGGTGCCATCGGTGCACTGCTCTCGTCGCCGCACAACGCGACAATCCTCGAAGAGGGTGGTGTCGAGTTCGGTATCCACAAGGACAACCAGAGTCCTGTCGTCATCGACCCGTTCGACCGTGACAACGGGTACGCGATGTTCACCGTCGGCGATACTGGCTCCGGGAAGTCGTTCGGCTCGAAACAGAACTTCATCCGCTCGATCGAAC
This sequence comes from Halogeometricum sp. S3BR5-2, assembly GCF_031624635.1. NCBI lineage: Archaea > Methanobacteriati > Methanobacteriota > Halobacteria > Halobacteriales > Haloferacaceae > Halogeometricum > Halogeometricum luteum. The sequence goes on from NZ_JAMQOQ010000007.1 coordinate 102,678, forward strand.
AGAGCAAGGACCGCATCGGTATCATCCTCGAACCGCTCAACAACTGGGCGGGCGTCTCTGAAGCGCTCGATGCGAAACGCATCACCGTCGGTGGGACGCTTGGGCTGAATCCCTTAGAGATTCGCCAGACGCCCGACCACGTCCAGCGGGCGATGGGTGAGGATGCGAGTCCGTTCAACGAGAAACTCGACGACGCGATGAGCTTCCTCACGAACTTCTTCGCACTGCGTGGTATCTCGCTCGGGGATCGTCGGACGACGCTCGAACTCGGACTCAAACGCGCCTACATGCGTAATAGTATCTCCGACGACATCTCGACGCACAGTAACCCAAGCCCGACGATTCGGGAGATGATGGACGTCTTCGAGGATATGATCGACGAACCGGAGGAGTTCGTCGTCCGGTCCGACGAGGAGGCCGGAAAAATCCGCGAGGACGCAACCTGGCTGCTGGACCAACTGCGCCCCTTCGAGGAAGAGGGTCGCCACGCCAATCTTGGGAAGTCCTCCGAGTTCGACATTCGCGACGAGAAGGTCATCTACCTCGACCTTGCGCAGCAGGAAGGCAGTGTCGACAGCAGTACGGCGCTGACGATGCAGTTACTCATCTCGCTGGTGTACGAGCGAGCGAAGGAGACGGACAAGGAAGTCGTGTTTGTCATCGACGAGGCGCGCTATATCATGCAGGACGCCGCGAGTCTGGCGTTCCTTGAAACGGTGTTCCGTCACCACCGTCACCACGACCTCTCGATTCGCCTCGTCACCCAGACGGTCGATGAGTTCTTCGAGCACGCCGAATCAGAGGCAATCCTCGATCAGTGTGCAGTCAAGCAGTTCCATCGCCTGGATGGGATGGACGAAGAGTGGGCCGAGGAGTTCGGTCTGAATTATGCACAGATGCGCTACGTACAGGATGCGGTGCCCGGCAACGAGGACGCCGGGTTCTCTGAGGCGCTCGTCGGTGTCGACGGCGAGTGGCGTGGGATCAAGGTGCAGGCAATGTCCAAGGAAAAGCAAGTCATCGATTTCGATCCAGCCGAACAGACACGAGAAACACTTCCTGGTGCTGACGAGGAGGCCGCCACTACTGACGTGCAGCAGTTCCGTGAGGAGCTCGAACAGCAGGCCACGAACGGAGAGTCACAGTCGGTCACTGCGAAACCTGATGGTGGATCGGTGGAGGTGGACGAGGATGCGTGAGTATCTCCGCGTCACGCCGACGTCCGAACAGCTCGATTCTGCGGGAATCTCGCGTGTTCTCGCTAGTCTTCACAAGCTCACGAATACTGGATCGGAAAGCCTCACAGAGAAGCTGAACCCGTTCCACAGTGAAACACCGCCCCGGTTCGAGTTTCTTGCCCTAAGCGATGGACCGGACGAGCCAGTCGAGTTCTACTACGGCGTCGGCGAGAACCTCGACACTTTCGAGAAGCGTCTCCGTTCGATCTATCCCGAGACGTTCGATATCGAACGCGTTGACGTCGACGTCGCCTCACGGCTCATCCAGCCAGTCGAGTTCACACGATCGGAGTTCATCGACCACTACGAAGCAGGGCAACTACAGTACGAATTTGGTCCCGAGGAGCAGCACGCTCTCGACGGCGAGGGCCAGACAGAAACGTCGGAAACGTCCCCCCTCTCTACTGGCGATGCAACGGCCCAGAGAGCTACAAATCATCTCATCGAGATAGGGAACACCGCACTCGAACTCGCACCACCGAGTGCAGTTCCCGAAGACGGGCCACTGACGACACTCGAAAAACCAACCGAGACGACGGAGGGAACGATACTGGCTCGACCAACTATCGACGCCGTCTCGCCAGTTGGCGTGCGCTGGTCCGGTTCAGCCACCCGGAAGAAGGACTGGATGACGTCGCTGACGCCCTTCGCATCCAGTGATGACGACGACGCAGTAACTGCTGTCGACCAGCCCGGCTCGGCGCTGGCCTCACTCGTCGACTATCTGATGGAGACAGCGTCGCCTGTGGCGTTCCAAGTTGTGTTCGAACGGCGGGCACCCTGGCAGGCCGACGCTGAACTTCGCAGAGAGGACCTTCTCGATGGACGGGATACCTTCATCCAAGAACTCATTGGCTCATTCTTCGCGGTCGAAGAGCGACAGAACGGTCGCGAGGAGAGACAGTTCCCCGAATCAGTCGCAAAGCGGATCGAATACATCGACGCGAAGAACCACAACCGGTCGTTTACCGCAAACATTCGAGCAGTGGGCGTCCCAGTTGACAGTGCATCCCGTGACGAGCTTGCAGCTCAGATGGACTCCCTTCGGCCCGTGTTCGACCCGATCGACGGTCCCTATTACGAAGTCACTGGCAAACGACTCCGTGCTGAGGGCTTTCGAGAACAGACGAAGGAGAAGAACGCTCGAACGGCCCTTCAGCAGCTACTCGATCGAGAGATTGCGGTCGGTCGAGGCAAGACCCGACCGGATTTCGTCCTCAGTGGGGCGGAACTCGCGAACTTCGTCTTGGTTCCTTCCTCCGAGCAACTCACAGTAGAAGGAACACGCGGGACTCGCGCTGAACAGCAGAGCCGGAATCCGCTTCCGTGGCCGAATCCAGACCTTATTCAACAGTTCCAACAGGGGATGGCGGTCGGGTATGCACTCGATGAGAATGGGTCTCCCCAACCGGACCCGATCCGGATTCCGCCGAATCTCTTGACAACGCACTACGGCCGGTTCGCATCGACCGGCGGCGGGAAATCGAAGGCGATTATCAACGACGCGTTGTCTCTGCGAGAGACAACAGGTGGGCCCGTCGTCATCGTCGATCGGAAAGGCGACGGGATGTGTGCGAACTACCTTCGCTGCCACTACGAGCACTTCAGTGGGTTGGACGACGTCTACCAGTTCCGCGTTCCAGAGACGCTCCCTGCGTTCTCTTTCTTCGATATTCGGCCTGCGCTCGAAGCAGGACGAAACCGCGAAGACGCGATTCAGGATAAGGTCGACCATTTCCACGATATCATGGGGATGGTGATGGGACGCGAGATGTACGGACAAGCGTTCGTCGCCAACGAAATCCTCAGCTACCTCATCAAGGCGCTCTTCGATGAGGAGTATGGGAGCAATGTCTTCGGGCTTGACGACCTCTTCGCGGCAGCACTCCAGATGCAACGTGAGCGAACAATCCCACCGGTTTCGGCAGACAATACAAACGTCGAGGAGTCACTCACGCGGCATTTCTCGAAGGACGACCACCAGTTCCAGGTGTCGATGGACGCGGTCGGCAACCGCCTCGATAAACTCAGAGAAGACACGCACTTGCGACGGATCTTCAGTCACGTCCCGGAACAGGACGAGACCGGAGAGTACGTCGACAACCGATTCGACTTCCGCGAGTTCCTCGACGAAGACATCACAATTCTGTTCGATCTCGGTGATCTCCGTCCGGAAGCCCAGCGGGCCATCACACTTCTGCTCTTGAGTAACCTCTGGGATGCGGTGCAGGTGCGTCGACGTGACGGGCAAACGGACTACGAGAAGCTCACGAACCTCATCATTGAGGAGGCGGCACCCATCGCCGCCACGAAACTCGTTTCCGAACAGTTGCTTCCCCAAGGTCGGTCCTTCGGCCTAAGTATGGGGCTGGTGATGCAGTTCCCCGGACAGGTTCGGAATCGAAGCGAACGGGCCTACGACGAAGTCCTCAACAACATCAAGACGAAGCTCATCGGGAATATTTCCATCGAGCGCGACCTCGCTGAGTCGTTGGCCCACGAAGACTTGAGCCCGACTGACCTCCGCAATCGGATCAACACGCTCCCCAGCGGGGAGTGGATTGCGCAACTCCCGAGTCCCTCATTCGGGGAGACGGGCCCAGCCCCGTTCTCGGTGAAGCCACTGCCGATCGCACCGGGGCATCCAGAAAGCGACGAGCCGTTTTCTGTCGAGCAGGCGGACCACTTCGAGACCGTGGCCCTTCCGCGACTGTCGGAGCGAACACAGGCCCAGTACGGGCTTGCTGAGACCACCAACGAATCGGAGACAGCCGACGACAGCTGGGGGAGTAGAGCGAACGATGAAGGCCCGACATTCGTAGACTCAACTAGCCCAGTGGAATCGACGCAGTCGTCGTTCCTCCGACAGGCAACCAATGGTTCAGCAAGCGACGAAGAGAAGAAAGAGAAAGACGCGGACACCACTCCCTCGCTGTCTGGAGATTCCGAGGTAACTGCGTCGGAAGAACCAGTCGGTGAAGAAGAGGAGACTGCCGTCGAGGAGAATGGATCGTCACCGGTACAGGCAGGTGGTGTAACCGTCTCAGATGACGAACTCCAGCGGCACGGGCTCACCCACGACGACGTCCGATTCTTGACCCGCATCCTTGACGTGATGAATGGTGACGCCTCAAATCACAGACTCTTGGATTCAATGAATTCGTTCAAGAGCGACTTTGAGGATCTGGATGTGCAACGTCTCGTCGAGAAAGACCTGCTAGAGGAAGGGCGAGCCTGCGGTCGGAAATACTACACAGTCCTCCCGGCAGGGCGTGAGCTGCTCGGGCAGAAACTCAAGGTCGGTCCTAATCAGGGAGATATCGGTGAGAAGACGCCGCACAAAGTTGGTGTGAAGCTACTCGAACTGTGGTTAGATTCCCGCGACGACGTCACACAGGTCGAACCCTACTACGAGTACGATGAAGAGACGGTGTTCGACGTCGCCGGCCTCGATGCTGACGGGGAACTCGTGTGGGTCGGTGAAGCCGAACTTGCGAGTAATAACAAACACGCGCCGGTTGACGACTACGACAAGCAGAGTGCGGTGGATGCGAACGCTATATGGGTGTTCAACAGACGCGAGACAGCCGTCGAGGTGTTGGACCGTCTTGCAGAAGCCGACCGAATAGAACACAGTGTGAGCGGGCGTGCAGCCCGTCGATTCTCGGATATTCGGGAGGCCGCTGAATCGTTCGACGCAGCTGGGCTGACGACGATCCGGAGTTTCCACAAACTCGACCAGGAGTTCAATTCATGAGTTGGCGCCAAGCTACGCGCGAGGAGATCTACAGGTACTACATAGAAGAGTTCCCCTCGTACATCGACGAACTCCCACCGTTCATCACAGCAAAGGGGCCGAAGCAGTACGCACTCGCGTTTCGAGACCCTCACCCGGTACGGAAAGACGGAGTCCCAGACAAGGACTTCATCCGACGAGATACGTGGCAAACGAACGTCTCAGGTGAACGGACCTCGGCGGCATTCCACGAGTTCAACGACGTCCTCGAGTTCCTCTGCCATCCAGCACGGAACGATCCACTCGGACGGAGCAACTTCGCACTCGCCGACCCCGATCTGCTCGACAAACCAGACCCGCGTCCTGATGCAGTCTACTACGCTCTCGATCACTGGGAACGGCCGTGGGTGCTCCTCGTCGATATCGACGCGAAAACGATCGCTCGAGAGCGAGCAACACGAGCAGTACCTGACAGAGATGGTACGGGAGACAGCGAGGTGCTGCTCGATACCGCGGGCATTTTCGAAGCGGACCCGGTAGGCTACCCGTATTCCTTCGAGGATGTTGAACGGGCTATCGAGTACGGCTTCGAGCTACGAGATATCTTCGAGGACGACTTCAACGCCGAGGAGACGGTAGTGGTGTACAGCGGCCAAGGCGTTCACGTTTATGTCCTCGATACGGGCCCTGCCCATCGGTACGACGCGAAGAGCCGAGAAGTGCTGAACGACCTTCTGCAAGACACCTACGAGATTCCCATCGACCCAGTAGTTACCGCCGACCGACGTCGAGTCACCCGACTCCCCTACTCGTTGCACGCTGACGTCTGCAGTATCGTCACGCCGATAGAGAGTCCAAACTTCGACGTTCGGTCTGCAACACCGGAGATCATCCAGTCATGAGTCAGTCAACCCCTGTCGAGGACGAGCGTACCGCCTACCGCGTTGCGACGCTCCCGCTTGAATACGGCACGACACGCATTAACCAACTGTTCACGCGAGGCTACAATCGCTACATCGTCGACGGCGAAGATCAACCGGAAGATCTGTTGAACGATCTCGAGCGGTTCGGGACGGCGGCGTTCAAAGAAGACGTCAGGGCCAACGCCGCAGAGGAGCCCTTCGTCGACGAACCCGGAACGCTCGCCGTCCTTGCGACGTTGAACGCAATCTGCGTGAAATCACACCCAAAGTTCGAACACGTTCCACCGCGAAAGGTACAGGTCCTCTACGATATTCGCGAACTCTACGTCAACAATCTCGCCTCTCTCCTTCGAGAATTCGGTGATGGGAGTCTCCAACAGGATATCGCGGAGGTGCTGTACGCGAAAGACCCCGGAGAGGACGGACCACACCCCGGTCGCGTTTGTACTGGAATCAAAGAGATGCCCGAATTCAGTGACGGGTTGTATCTCGAAATTCCGATGGCTGCAGCGTCGAGGGATTGCCTCGTTCACGCCGATACTGAGACAGGCGAATCCGGAGAACTGCTCACTCGTGTCAAGAACAACCATCTCTATGTGCCGGCTGGTGATTTCGATACGAAGTATCGCGAGTATGCCAGACGTGCGTTCAAGAAGCTCCTGCGAGTCCAAGAGGAGAACCTCTCAGAAGACCAGCTCACGTGGCTGACGACGAATGAGTCGGCCATCACAGAGCGCATCGACCGCTTCATCGAGACGGGACACCACGAACGGATCTGGCAAGACTGGAACCCCGGTGAACGGACCATCCGTGTGCTTCGGGATGCGATTCGAGACGCTCCAGACGAGGTTGTCTCACTGGGAGAGTTCCACTCGGCGAAGGAGCTGTTTGAAGCGGTGGAGGCATACGACTCGGAAGCGAGCTGGAAGCGAGACGTCTGTAATCGGATTTCGAGTCCACGGAGCCTCGGGAACCTTCTCGCATCCCAGCGTGACCACCGAAGTTTGACTATCCGGCAGCACGGAAATACGAACCACTATCGGGTTCAGGAGTCTTCGCGTGGCGTCCAGCCCCTCGATGTCGAGTCAATCGAGGATCTGTTCGAACTCCCCTGTATGGCGAATATGGCCGAACGTCTCCACGAGAAGAAGCCAGTCCGAAAGGACCTGTACAACTTCGCCCGGATGGTGATGTGGCTGCCACAGTATCAGAACAGCGACCTCGAGACGATTGTCGCAGACCTCAAGGACGTCTTCTCACGGTGGCCGTGGTACGATGAACAGGTTACCGATTACCAGATTCGCTACGAGTTCTCGAACACGATTGGAGGCGACACCCCGCTTCCGATGAACTGCGACAACGATGATATGCAGCGGTACTGCATCGGTCAGGACCAGTGTCCGTATTCGATTTGGGGGAGCCTCCCCTTCCCGGATGAGATGTACGATCGACTACGTGAAGCCGAGGGTAAGGAAAACGAGTTCTAACGCAGACAGTCGGTTGTCAGGAATCATACCATTATTCAGAAGATGGGAGTGTGACGGATATTAAAATCTCGTCATCCACTTTTCAGGCCTTGTATCGACCAATTTGGACAAAATCGGATGAGTCACTAGGAGCAACATCACGTAGCCCATCATTTGCCGTCAGTCAGTTATGCCCAGTTTCAATTACACTGCGAATCAGATTCTCTCGAATTCAAGGGTTTCACCACTTCGTCAAGCACAATTTCACCCAATCACTGTATCGTAGAACTCGTCGAGGACATCAATAGCGTCTGAGAACTGCCCGACGGCCTTCTTGCTGAATTTAAGCCCGTTTCATCCCATTCTGTACCTCCAGAATTGTCCAAAGGAAGGCTAGGGTACAGCGGTGCAAGCGCCGCTGGCTCTCTCGGGCCGAAGGGCCATCAAACGACGACTGTCTCTAGCCGATATGTCAGAATTCACTCACAGGGTGGTGATGCGATCCGCGATGGAGTTTGTCGCCCCCGAGAGGGGCGAGGGGGCTGTCGTAGGCACCCCACTCAACAACCATGTCATCTGAACACGAGCAACAGCAATCACGACTCTCTAGCGAGCAGGCGGAGCAACTGAGCGAAGAATCGCGGACAGATCTCGAACTGACGCTCCCTCACAACAGAAGTCAGACTAGCATCGTCTCATTTGTCGAGTGCGCACTCGTCGAACTCACCCACGAAGACGTCGGAGCCGAGTTCGTCTCGACGAGCGTAGCGGGCGTGAAGCGAACACAGTTCATCGCCGTCGACGACGTCGGCCAGCGGTTCCAGAAGCGGTATTTCGACGAGCGTCTCGGCTGGCACGAAACGACAGTCAGCCGTGAAGCGGTTCGTGAGGAGTTGGTCAACCGACTCACACAGCGGTCGTCACTGGGCTGTGGTGTGGGTCAGCATGGCGTCGTTGGCGACCCCGACAAATTCCAGGTGATGCCAGTTCGGAAGCTGCGAGTTCAGGAGTGATGTCTTAACCAACAATAGCATAAGACCATAACGTCTGTTGGTTAAGATTGTGGCCAGTTGGTGGATTCCACCCCGCACAAAGTCAGGAAACTATTCCCCAAAGTAAGAACTATATCCTGTGCCACGCAAGAACAAGTATGTCCAACAGCGAGTCTCCAGACGGCCCGCCTTCCTTCGAGGATGCGTTTCGTGGCGACGATGTTGAGCAACGCATCTACGGGACGATTCTCCAGACTCGTGAGCCGACAACAGCGAGCGCCATCGCCAACGTCGCCGACTGTGACTCGAAAACTGCTCGGAAATATCTGGGCTGGTTCAGTGAACTCGGTATCGTCACGCGCCACGATGGCCATCCAGCCACATACGAGCGCAACGACGCCTACTTCGAGTGGCGGCGAATCAACCAGCTCGCGGCCGACCACTCCGTCGAAGACCTCCAGCAGCACGTTCGGGAACTGAGCTCGCGGATCGAGGAGTACGAGGATACGTATGGTGCTCCGACGCCAGCGGCTGTCGACGCCGTCGCCACTGCAGAATCGAGCGACGACCGAACAATCGATGACGTGTACGGTGACCTCGGCGACTGGGCGACTGCCATCAAGGAGCGAACACGCTACGAACGTGCCCGTCAGCAACGCGCAAGCACTGAAACCGAACAGGTATCCGGGTAGTCACACCGATGGTGCCGCCCACAGGTGACGGCGGAAGCCCCGCCCCTATTGATCGCCCGATACTCGAGTTCCTGCGGACGCGTCTTCAAGCAACGGGTCAGGTCGCAACAGCACGTATCACCGACGCGAGCGGCCATTTCGAACTTCGTGTGACACTCGCGCCATCGTACTATCCGGACTCCGTCGAGGAGACGACTCTGACTGTTCGCTGGTACACGAACGACGACTTCAAAATTCACTACCGGGAGGTTCAGTCAGACCGCTCCTGGGAATGTCGGTGGGATCGTCATCCCAACCCTCACAACACCCGAGACCATTTCCACCCCCCACCGGCTGCCCCTACCCCCGGCGACGATGCTTCATGGCCGACCGACCATCGCGACGTGCTTCGGCTCGTCCTCGACGAAATTGAAGACCGGATAGCGACCCTGTGGAGTGAGTAAGGGATGTCCCAAAGGTGAACTTATATCGCGAACAATTTCGTCACTCCGCTGCGAATTAACCAACACAGAACCATAGCCCCCTTGCACCGTTGGTTAAACACGTAGCAGAGAGCAGTTTGTCCGCGCCTGAGAGGCCGAGGCGCGTAGATTCGCGCCGACGTGATTCCCATGCCCGGTACAGACACACTCGACGATGCATCAGCCGACCACGAACGGTTTGAAGCGGAACTCGTCGCACAGGACCGAGATGCCGCCCGCGTCGCAATAGCGGATATTGACGACGAAAGGGCCCATTCTCTCGTCAACAACCTCGTCGACGACGACGTCGTCATTCCCATCCCCAACGAACGCGTTCTCGTCCACGAACCAAGCGACGAAGCATTCGACTCGATTCTCCAACTCGCACTCTTTCATCGGGGCTGGACTGCCGCTCACGACACCGACGAGGGAGGAGAGTGATGCAACAGACACTTGCTGGCTGTACCTTCTGTGATGCGCTCTCGATGTGAAGTCACGGGGTTACGACCCACAGAAGTTCTGGGTGGCGAAAACCTTCGTGCCGTCATCAACCTCAACGACGGCGATCCCGATGCCTTCCTTGCTGAATCGGTCTCGAAGCAGATTTTCTCGATGCCCCGGCGAGTTCATCCACTGCGTCACAATCCCTTCAGCGAGGGCCTTGTTCGTATCGTAATACTGTTCGCCGTCGTCGGTTTGGACGTGTTCTTTGTACCACGTTTGCGCGATGTTCTCCCCACTGAGTCGACAGTCGATACCGAACTGCTCGTAGCGATCTTCCATTGTCTCACCACTTGGAGAGTCGTGCGCGAAATACCCGTCCTCAGCCATATCCTCAGAATGGGAGACAGCGACTTCCTGCAAGTCTGCGCTGTACTGGAGGGTACTGACGCCTTCTTCGGACCGCCGTGCGTTCACGGCGTCGTGAACGAACTCTTGAACCCGTTGAGCGTCGAGGTCTTCCCCGAATAATCCCTCACCATCACTGCCAGTTTCGCTTGCTTCGGTCGTCAACGTCGATGCACCACCGCTGGTCTCACCGCCCTGTCCGCCAGTATTGAGATTCGGGATGTCGACACCAGAGAGATTGATCGGGGAGTCGATCACGCCGGTTTGGACGGCGCCGATGGCACCGAGAAGTGTTGTGAAGAGACCACCGATGATTCGACGACGAGTCACCACTGGCGACTTCGAGCCTGCTTCGTCGAACGAGGGCTTCTCTGGGGTCTGGTGCGACCGGGGTTTAATGCTCCCATCGGCATTGACATCAGGTCCCCTCATACCCGTTTTTTCGGGGGTCTTCCCAGCTGCTCTCGACGACCCCGAGGCATGCCGTGTTCGAGAGGGGCGGCTCTGGCCTGTTTTCTTTGACTGCCCGAACGTGGGTTTCGGAGGCGTCCGTGACCTGCTTGGTCGCCGCGAAGAGGATTTGCGAGTTGAGTCGGTGGATTGTTTTTGGTAGTAGAGGCCGGGGCAGTCGTGTTTTTCGGGGAGTCGGTGGTCGCCACAGACTCGTTCGCGACAGTAGTTACAGCGGGTGCTGAGTCCTTCTTCTTCGAGACTCGTCCCGCAGTAGTGGCATTCCCTCGCTCCCATATTGATACAGAGAATGTAGTCTTCTTTGATATGAATGTTCGGTTGAGAGAGACCGCAATTGATCCTGGCCTGTAGTCACCGAAAGAGAAACTGATGACTTACAGACGCTGCTATAGGAGACGCTCTCGTTTCGAGGACTAGCGATTCTGACTGGAGGTCAGTTCGGGGAGAGTCTCGGAGAAGAGGGTATCAAGTATTTCCCACAGAATTTCTGAAGGGACGTTCGCCTCTATCTCCGCTGGTCTATGATGTGCCCCCTCGGAGTCTGCTCGAGAGTATTGGAAGTGAACTGGACCGAGGTCTGGGTGGTCATCGTCACGATGCCACCCACAACTGAGTCCTGTATTCGGATCTGCGTAGTGAATGCGATACTGTTGTCCCTCTTTATCGAATCGCCACTCGACATCGAGAGTTGGTGACTGTGGGCCAGTCGGAGGGCTAACCCGGTCGGAGTCTATTGTCGCACGTATCGAGGTCTTGATGATGCTATCGGGTTCGTACGTGACTGCAGTGACAGTGGGGTATCGTTGGAGGATGTCTTTCAATTCCCGGTAGACTTGCCTATCGATGTCGCCTGAGAGCCCCATATATTCACGCCGAGATGGGGTCTGAGTCGTCAGCCCAATCGTATTCGTTGAGTGCGGCTCTCACTACTGGGATGCGGTTGGTGAGGTGTTCCCATTCTTTCGCGATGTCACGCCGAGTCTCACTCTCTGCTGCATTCTCAACGTCTGCGATGCTTGCTCTGAGTTCTCCGGGTGTCTCCACGCCGTACGTTTGTTTCCAGTCTGTGATTTTATTCCGCATGGTCTCGAGGGCATCGGTGAGTTCTTCGCGGGAGTGGGCTCGCTGGAGTTCTGCTACCTCTCGGTATTTCGCCATGAGTTGATCGATGCAGTACAGCGTTTGGTCTCCTTGGTCGGTTTTTCGAAGGACGTTGTCCTCGACGAGCTGGTCAAGGTATTTCTGAGCGGTTTTCGTGGAGACGCCTGTTTCGTCGGCTACCCAAGACGCTGACCGAAGGTGGTGGAGTGTTCGACCGGCACTCCGGACTCGTTCTCCTCGTGTCCGATTGTCGCGGTTCTCCTCTTCGTTGGCTGGCATACCAAGACCTACGAACTGTTGGAACATATATTCACTAGGTCGAAGAAATAGTCTAGAATGGAGATTGATATTTGATAGGACCTGTGCGACGCCGAGAGGCTCAAACTTCTTCAGTCTGTCTCTCCTTCCAGTTCTTCTAACATGTCTCTGTAGACTTGAAGTGGCCTCACATCTACCTCGTTAGTCTCGATGACGCTTTTGAGGAAACCCCACCGGGACATGGATACGCCCTGTCGACTCAGGAAGGCTGCTTGTACCGGTGGTGGACACTCTCCCTCTTCGCCTGGGGAGTAGTCAACGACAGTGAGGCTGTGTGCGTCAACGCTGAGGACTCCGTTTGACTCATTGACCGAAAGTATGACCACTGCTTCCTCCCAGCCGTCGGTTTCAGGCGTAATACCTTCAACCTCGCAGTTCTGACACCGAGCGGCGTCAAGTGACCATCCATCTGGAAGGTCCACCAGTAATTCTAAGTGCGCCATATCATGTATTCTGGCGATATCATACATGACTGGCTCCTCGATGGACATCTTAGTATTGCAGAAGTCACAGTAGAATGAACCACGTCGTCCCACCTCTTCGCCATGAAGGTCGTGCTTTACTTGCTGTTTGTTTAATTTGGAGGATGCGCCAGACATATAGCACAGATATATAATCTTAATATAAATTTCTATTGGAGGTGTATGTTGGTGATCGGTTGGAAGGTACCCCGATGAGGATGCTGATCATCGTCCTAGGAGATATTCAAGAACTCCTGCTGGGAGATAGGGGGATGCCGCGACCGAGGAGTCGGACGCTTGCGAGGTCGGGAGACGTTCACGGCGCTTCGCGCGGTGAGGTCGGGAAACGGAGCCTCCCGATGATCGAGACGCTCTCACCCTTTGGCTGATTGACCGCAATACTCTTTACTAATTCTCTGTAAACTGTAAACACCTCGTTGCCCATGTCACGCACCTCAAACCGAACCAACGGCGATGTCATCCGAGACTTCCTCTCGGTCGCCGATCTCCTCGAAGAGCCACAGCTCGCCCAGCTGTATACGTACCTCGCTCGGGAGAGAGAAGCGACCGTCCAGGACGTGATGGACAACCTCGAACTTGCCCAGGGGACAGCCTACAGCTACGTCAACCGGCTCGTCGACGCCGGCGTCGTCGACGTCACTGACGATGAGCAGCCCCGCCGGTACGCCGCCCGGGCAATCGACCTGACTGTGACGACGGCCGCCGGCGACCGCGAGTATACGATCACGCCGGCGCTCATCGACGCCGTCGGCCGCCGTGAGACGAATGACGATATCGACACGTACATTGACCGGCACGGCGTCGCCGGCCTCGCAACGGCGCTCACCTACGCCGTCGCCCGGGAACGCGGTGAGGTGACCCACCGGCTGATGGCCGAGGATCTCGATATTTCGCCGCTGGCCGCAGAGATGATCCTGCAAGCGCTCCGGCCCATCGTCCACGAGCACCATGACATCGAGGAAACAGGGGCGGGACTCGACGGACTGGACATCGACGACGATGCAGCTGACGACGCGTGAGCGCGCTCCACATCGCCGACACTGGCCTGTTCGTGGCGATGGGGCAGCCCTCGAATAGCCGCTACCAGGCTGTTCGGCGATTCGCTCGCCGGAACGACATCACCTTCGTCCTCCCTGAACGGGTATACGAGGAGCTGACCGTCAACGACCCCGACATCGAGGCACCACCCGTCGACGCCGCGATTAACGAGAGGTGGACGACAGTCGCGACGCCGCTTGAGTTTTCGGAGCCCATCGTCTCGCGGGCGATGGACGGCGTCCAGCGATACATCGCGAACGCCGACGACCGGCCCGCAGATGAGGTTGAGCGGGCGGACGCCGCGCTCGCAGCCATAGCTGCCCAGCACCTCAGTACGGGGACGGCGACCGAGGTGTACATCTATACGACCGATATCGCAGCCGGTGAGGGAGCCGAAGCTGTGCTCGGGAGTGAGGGCTACGGGGATTCAGTGACGTTCGTGAACGGCTTCCGGTTCATCGAGGACTTGGTCACTGGAGACAGCTGACGCTAGTCTGCGTCAAGAGTACGAGCGTCGAGTTCGCCGGCGAGGTACTGCTCTCCCTCTCGCGTGATATCGTAGACACCGTTGCCGAGGGAGACGACGAGACCGTATGCGACCAACGTCTTGCAGCGGGCATTGATGGGCATGATGGTGATGTCACTAATCCGCCGGTATGAGGAGTCAGTTCCAGATAGTGAGTAGGACGAGTCGAGAGGGACATATACTACGCAACCTTCCCCTGTCTGGTGTCGAGAGAACCTTAAAAACACTACCAGTCTATTGGGTAGTTATACTTCCACCACGGTTAGCTTTCATTTTTGTGTACACACTCCATATGACCTCTATGAGCGAAGATTCGAACACTGGATCAGGTAGCGATTCCTCGGACAAATCTTCCGAGCAGAGCTCAGACTCCGAGCAGTTAGCCGCGAGTAAAGATACGAGTGACAACAGACAGCAAGAGAACACTCACAGCGCCCAGAAATCGAATAGCAAAGACCGACACCATGCTGCGAACTCAGCGCAGAAATCCTCTGACCGAACTGCCGAAAAGGGAGGTAGCAAAGACCCGTCTGACAGTCAAGCCCCGACAGCAGAGGGGGAGAGTATCCCGAGCAGCGTTGATGCTGAAGTCCCACCCAATACGGAGAATGCTGGAAACGAGTCAGATAACAGTGACACCAACAGCTCAGGAGACGAATAACGACTTCCAATGGCAGTCTCAAGCGGCACTGCTGTCTTCTATACGGTTCTAATAGCCCCAGGATTCATCGCGGTAATGATCGGTATCAGTCTCTCCGCGATGGAACAAAGCCTATCACAGTTTGTTCTTCTAATTTGGAGTCTCGTCACAAGCTTGTTCATCGACATCGCATTCCTCTGGAGCTATCAGGTGATATATGGACCAATAACGTCACTTAACGAATTAACTGGTATTCTGTTCAACCCTAGCCTTAAACTGGATTATCTCTTGATAGTCTTCCTCACCTCCGTTGCTGTTGGTGGGCTCTACGCTCTTGGCTTTCTTACTGATGTTCCAGGTCGGTTTCGAAAGACACTGCAGAGGAACTCCTACGTCACATATAATCCACGCCAACCCTGGGAGAATTTCATGCGTGACGCAAAGAATATTCGAATTAAGACTCAAGACGACCAGCTGTATGCGGGTGACGTTTCGGAATGGAGTCGAGCAGGTCGACGACGTGAAGTCCGTATCGAGAACCCA
The DNA here is from genome assembly GCF_031624635.1 of Halogeometricum sp. S3BR5-2. Taxonomy (NCBI): domain Archaea; kingdom Methanobacteriati; phylum Methanobacteriota; class Halobacteria; order Halobacteriales; family Haloferacaceae; genus Halogeometricum; species Halogeometricum luteum. The sequence continues at coordinate 118,154 of NZ_JAMQOQ010000007.1, forward strand.
CATAGGTATCAACCGAAGATCAGTGATTACGAGTCAGTTGGCCGTGATGATATGCTGTTTCTTGGTGGTGACATTGACCGAGTACTGATGAGAGAGAAAGACGAAATGGTACAGAAAGGAGAAGATGACGAATAAAATTCCTACTGTCGCTTGATTGTCATCTGCTGTTCAAAGATTAGCGACGCGACCAGAGAACGGGGACGTTCCTCCTACTTAGATGGCAGTGATGATGATCAACAGCCCCCATAACACGATCCCGGTCATGCGCCCGACCGTTCCTGTGAGTCTGAGCACTCCAAGAGCGATCATCCCGAGTGGGAGGGCGAGTTTGGTGGTTCCTCGCGCCACGTTCAAAGAGTGTTGAACGCCGAAGGATTTCAAGACACCACCTCAACTGCATAGCAGGCACGACACTCACACTACCGGTAGATTCGTTATACTAGATGGTTTCTAATAGGTAATGACGAACAACCAGAGTAATGAGGAGCAAAATCAAAGATACAACGAACCAGAGCTTCGACGAGACTTCTTCCTGCTCTTTCTAGTACCAACAGTAGTGCTGACGATTATCTATCTGCACCCACAAAGCGAGCAGATCTTAGAGTACAAAGCCCGTAACCCGACGATTCTCAGTATTCTCGGATCAAACCTGGCTCATCGAACTAACGGACACATCATTGGTAACCTCATGGGGTATTGGTTACTCGGCGGAACTGCCTATCTCCTGCTTCGAGAAGCGGATTCTACACGCATTTATCGGTACGCGTTCGTTGCGTACCTTCTGGTTCTGCCGTTCTTCGCTAGCGAAACGATCCTCTTCATGTTTGCCGATAGACCAGAAATCGTCGCTAAATACGAGAGTGTAGGGTTCTCTCTAACGGTCGGAGCGATAACCGGACTTCTAGCGGTAGCGATAGCGAAGTACTATGTCGAAATTATTGATGATGGCTTTCCGTGGATACCGTCGCTTGGACTATTCGTTCTCGGGTTTTCCCTTGCGTTCTACAATCTCAACGCGGTGAGCAACACAACACTGTTCTTCACAGTTATCGGGCTTGCGATACTCCTGTATATGGCGTACCGTCTTAGAAACTCTTTCGAGACTTATGCAAACCAAAGAATTGTGCGTCTGGTAGGCGCAATTGCGGTATTCGTGTTCGGTCTTCTATCTCTCTTTCCGGCGTCTGCTCCAACCGGAATCTATGCACACATGGCTGGGTATGTGTGGGGATACTTCCTCCCTTTGGGAGGGATCTTCGTTACCACGGTGTATCAAGTGGTCCACGCCCGTTTGATGAGTTCTCCCTCATAGACTGTGTTTTGCCAGTTATCCCACTCGCCGATTGTAACCCGGGACACGTCATCATCGCTACTTACGAGCGTCAGATTTGATGCCCCGTCGTCGAACCGTTACTCGAAATTCATCCAAACAGAATTAGATTCTTACCAGAATTTACTTGTGTTTTTGAATCCAGTACTATCAATCACCCGATTCACATGGCGCGAGAGGCACGGTGTACTTGGGAAATGACCGATGATTCAGGTGAGAACACCGAGGACCCGAATGCATCTTCTCAGAGAGAACTGATGTATCCGTTCCCTCCCCTCTCCTACTACGAACGCAAATCAACCGATCGTCCACCTCAACCAGTTCCAGAGTTTCTCAACGCGAACTACCAGTACCTCACCATCGCTGGTGTATTCGCCGCGCTCGTCGCATATCTCTCTCGAATTACTCTTGTCTATCCTCAGCCCAAACTCGCCGGGATGCTCGGTGCAGCAATCATGTTCGCTATCGCATTCCTGGTTGTCATCAACAACGCAGTGATAGAAGCATCAAGAGCGTACAAACACGAATCATTTCTGAATATATCGAGTTATGTCACAATAGCGATAGCGATGTTCCTGATCGGGTCTTCCTTGACCTCATTCTTCAATTCGCAGCAATCAGCGACAGTAGATGCCCTTGACAGTCTTGTCGGGATGGTTCTAATATTCCTGATTATTGCATTTATTCGTGGGAAGTTCACTACCCCATGGGAACTAGACCCGTCTGAAAGGGATGGGAGTGCTTTTGGCCGATTCACAAGACCAATCGCCGCATATGCTCAGTACATTGGTGGCGCTGTGGGTTGGATCTACTTTGTCGGACCGAGACAGTGGGTTGAACTGATTGGGCTGCCTGCTCGCCCGAGCACTTTACCGCCAGATGGCCTAACGCTGAATATTCTCTTTGCGACGATATCTCTGATTATTCTGACGGCAGTGATTATTGTTCTCGCGGTAGTCTCTCACTACCTCTACGAGGTGTTGGCCGAGCGTGTCGAGGCATTTCGTTCTCGATTGAAGGGATGGCCGTGATGAAGGAGCCAGACGGCAGCGTCTGGGTCGTACGCACCCACACCGACGGGCAACGCATCTTCGCGGAGAAACGAGACGACGAAGAAGCGGCATTTGATCTCGCTCTTGAGCAGTCAGTCGATGGAGACGTCTACCGACGACCCTGACCGATTACTCGTCTACTTCAAATTCGAACCTGCAGTAGACGAATCGGGGTGGGTTGTTGTTGAGGAAGAGCCGCAGTATTGAATCGTTCCTTTACTTACGGAGAATTTCTAGCACATCTTCTTTCTGGGCATTCAATCCATCTATTTGCCGTTTCAAACGCCCGCTAAACTGCGCAATATCTCTTTTCTGCTCACCAGACTCAAACGCCTCCGTAACACTCGCAACAGTCCGCTGAACCTTGTGAACGTCATTGTAGTACGTAATTACCTCGTCAATGTCGGAAACATCTAACACCCCAATCTTGTCAAGATTCGAATCGTAAACGTTACTTGAGAGATCTATCTCAGAGAGTTCATCTAACTCAGTCACATATGGACGTGCGAGCATACCAGCGCCCTCGTGCAAAATCTTCTTCTTTCGTTCCTCTGAGAGATCCTCAAATAGGTCTTCATCTCCTGCCTGTCTCAGTCCCTCTCTCACTCCGGTTTGGATGTTGTTCTCACGATCTTCTTTTGAACCGAGGGCTTCTAGTTTCTCTGCGAACGCATCTAGGGCTGCAATGTCCATTGAGTCGATCTCTGCGATGAGTGCTTGTCGCAGGCGTTGTTCTTCGGCTGCTTGTTGGCGGTTATGAAGCCAGTAGGTACCGCCGAGGCTGGCGAGAGCACCAATGGTTGCACCGACGAGAGAAGAGCCGCCTATCCAAATAGCCGATTCTGCGACCATGTGTTTTCACCATTTAGTCCACTGTCATGAAGACTGGTGTTTGGGAGAACCAACCTAACTTTCACGAGTCTCAGCTGAAATAGCCAGTGAGTGGTGTGTGTCACGCCGTATCTGTTGATTCGGACGTGACGACAACGGAATTGTACAGCGCCCCGGCACCATCAGAGCCAAAGACACCGCATAGATCCCGATTATGAGCACGGGATCAACCGGGATATCAGCTAGAGTCTCGGCGATGACCGGGAGGAGAACTAGCACGGTCGCTGCGAGTGCAGCGCGGCCAGCACGTGTGACGCGCTCCTGGCGCCCTGCGTAACCTCGTCGGCGTTCAGGAAGCCGGCGACGCCGACACATGGTACAAGAAGCTCTCGGGTGGACAGCAACGCGGGCCTGCGTCGGCATCACGATCGTCAACGATCCGGATGTGCTCTTTCTCGACGAACCCACCACCGGTATCGACCCGATGGGCCGCCACAGTCTTTGGCGGGTCGTCGAACGGGTGGCGGGCACGACCGTGGTGCTCACGAGCCACTCGATGGAGGAGTCGAGCGCTTCTCTGACCGTGTTGCACTCATGGACGACAGCCACGTCGTCGCTACGGGATCACCCGACGGGCTCATCGAACAGTACGGCGGGCAGCCCCGACTTGTGGTTCGGACCGAAGCCGACGCCGAATCGCTGCTGGAGATAGGCTACCAGATTGCGGAGCGCGCCAACGAACTATTTGTCTACGGTATCGGCGCCGCAGAGATCGCCGACGCCGTCAAGGCGTTCAAACAGTTGGTTATCTCATCCGATGGGGACATCGCCGTCCGGTTTACTGTCGAAGGGATTCCGATCGATGTCTCACCGGCGGTGTAGACATCATCGTCGAGGATGAGTTCGAGTGCGTCGGCGAATAACGACGTTTGTTACGGAAATAGAGAGTGCTCTCGAAAGCCCTCGGCCACTCGACGTCCTGCGACCACGCGAGACGTAGTCTCTCTTGCACTCGTTCGCTCTGCTCATGGGAACCCCACTGCGCGCCTTGTGCCTGCGGTGCTTGCGGGGTCGGGGGACAACCGAGACGGCCTCGCCCTTTCTGAGTCCGCCAGGATGTCGGCTGTGTTACCGAGCGTTGAGGGTGATTGAACGGTGTTTCTCTACGGCCCGCCCCGCTCGCCGCTGCCGCCCTCCGCGTCGCTCGCGACCGACCATTCCGGGCATGCGGGCGCTCTCCGCAACGCCCGCGCCCGTTCCGGGCTAAAATGAATGTGCCCTCGACGCCAGCGGGTATCCCCGTCGGTTGCGCCCCTTGCGGGCTTTCGCGTTCCAGCGCTTTGTGCCGCCTGCGCTGTCGCGCGCCACACAGCGGCGCGCGTTCTCGGCGACAGTCGCCCTGGACACGGACCCGCACATCGGGCCGGACACGACCGGGCATATCCCGCTGGCCGCTCGCTCCGGGCGGGTCGGCGCGCGGTGCTGGTTGGGTGGCCTCCCTATGGCGCGCTCTCGCTCGCACCCCAGGGGGCGCTCGCGAAGGCGCGAGCGAGAGCGCGCAGATGGTTCTGTCGGTCGGTGTCGTCGAAGAACCGCGATGTAGTAGCATCGCGGTGGCGGGCGCGTGAGCGCCTTCAGGAACCAGTGAGTTCCAATGTCAAGTAAGAACGTAACCAGTCAAGTAGTTTCGGTCGATGAACAAGCATTCGAAAAAGCGAACGAAGCAGAGATCGACGAAGATGGCTTCGAGGTCGTCGATGAAACCCCGGAGTTCCAGGCGACGGTGCAGATGGAGGTGCAGGCGAAGGTGGATGCGAACCACCCGGACGGGATGGTCGACACTAGTGACGAGCGGATCTACGGTGCGACCCTCGAACAAGAAGAGCGTATTCGGGCGCGGGAAGCAGAGCTGGAGCGCATCAGTGCCCAGGCAGAGCTGGGGACGCAGGAAGGTCGGGAGAAGCGAACGCGAGACATCGCGGCGAAGCGGAGCGCTGAGCGGCGTGCTAAGTTCCAGAAGCGGGCGGCAAGCGTGAATCCGATGGCTGACCCGGAACGAGGCGATCCCCGTGCAGAACTCACGCAGGAGCAGTTGGCGGCGGTGAACACGCAGTCGATGCGGCTGGCCGAAAAGCTGGATGGCTGGTCGCGAGCAGCGATTGGTCGGCGGCTGGGTGAAGCCGTAGTCGGTGGGAAAGACCTGACGAGTGCAGTCGTTGGGGTGTTCGAGGAGTTGCAGACGGCGCCGGGACAGGTGGTTCCCATCGGGAAGCTCGAGAACGTCGATCGCAAAGAGGTGAGCATCGAAGGCCATGTAAGCGTGCTTTGGGAGCCGTCGAGTGCAGCCATTTCCCAAGTAGGCCTCATCGAGGACGACAGTGGGAAAACGAAGTTCACGAGCTGGAAAGCTTCGGATGCCCCCTGGATCGAAGAGGGTGAGCGCGTTCGGATTCACGGGGCAGCGAAGAACTGGTACAACGGGCGTGTCTCAGTAGCCGTCACTGGATGGTCGACCCTGCATTTCCCTGAGCGCGGCCGCTGGTGGGAATAGCCGGAGCAACGCACCCCTTTTTTGCTGGTGTGAAGCGGTCACCGCCACCTCCCACCACCTCCACGGTCCGGGCTGCTCACGGCGCTGGGAGCGCCGTTGCGCTGCCGGGCTTTCGCCATAGAGTAAACCCCCTGGTTGCTGTCCTACTGGGCGTTTGTTTGCCCCAGAGTGGCTGAGGGGCGTCCCGAAGAACGCATCGTCCCTCGTGAACATCATGGCTACCAGAGAGATCTACGAAACTGGCTTCGACGAAGACATCCAGACGGAATCAAGCGCTAACCAGTGTCCCGAGTGCGATGGTCGGGTCACCACTAACACGGTCGAAACCGTCTGCGAGGACTGTGGCCTCGTGATCGGCGAGAATCGAATCGACCACGGCCCGGAGTGGCGGGCCTACGACGATGACGAACGAGAACGAACGGGCGCACCACTCACCGCGGCACGCCACGACCGGGGCTTGTCAACCGAGATTGGTCGCAAAACCGATGCGAATGGCAACGAGCTCTCCGGTCAGAAGCGACGTCGAGTGGCTCGAATGCGCCGCGAACAGTCTCGCGGGCGATTCCAGTCGAAGGCCGAGCGAAACCTCGCACACGGCCTGGGTGAAGTTCGGCGAATCGCGAGCGTTCTCGGGTTCGCAGAATCGGTTCGTGACCAGGCGTGTCAGCTGTTCCGAAGCGCTCAGAACGAAGACCTGCTTCGGGGGCGATCGATTGAGGCGATAGCTGCAGCAAGCGTCTACGGGGCCTGTCGCTGTAACGGCCACTCGCGGCTACTCGACGACGTCGTCGACGCGGCACGCGTTGAACAATCGAGAGTCGCGAATGCGTACAAGACGTTGAATACAGAACTCGGACTACCGGCCCAGCCTGTTCGACCGAGCGATTTCATTCCCCGCCTCGCGTCAGAACTGGATGTTCCAGCGGACATCCGACAGCGAGCTCGGAGATTGGCTGAACAGTCGGAATCGACAGGAACAGCGTCGGGCGTCAAACCGTCGGCGTTTGCAGCCGCCTGTCTGTACAAGGCGGGTCGCGAAGAGGGACGATGGCTGACGCAGACGGAAGTCGCTGAGGCGGCGAGCGTTACTGCAACGACCATCCGGTCACATCGAGACACGCTGAGCGAATTGGCGGTCTGAAGACACTGTCTGCGAGTTTTCTCCTGGTTCGAGTTCGGCGTTGGTGGCTGAGATTTAAATACAGAGACGAGGGAAGGTGCTGCCAGACGACTCTATGACTGGACGCCAATCTGATTTTGAGGAACTACGACCCCTTGGCGAAGCGACTCACGTTCCCGACGACGAGCTTTCTGGGCGAGCAGAGGGACAGCGAAGGAAAAGACCCGAATCGTATCCAGATCGATCGAGATCGACACGGAGCAAGTGTTCTTCGTGCGGTGCTTCGATTCCTGCTAACCGTACCAAGTGTCGGTTCTGCCTCTCGAATCATCTGGATGGAACCAGTAACGACAGTCCCACCCCGGATACGGAGTGGACACTACTCCATGTCGTCCATCTGCTCGTTGAGGCGTCGACGTTCTACGCTGCCGTCGCGAAGGGTACTGCTGCGGCCACGCTCCTCACCAAGGTTGACAGGGATCCAACGGTTGACGACTGCCAGCTGATCTACGACCTCGATACGAAGCCTGCCGCACAGCTGACCGACAGGTGGCCCCCGCTCCCCGAAGCAGTTCGGGTCACCTCCGAGCGCGGTGAACAGCTACTCACAGTCGCTCGTGAGCGGACAGGAGGGACAGAGTCGACACGGTCGCAGCGTGAGGGGGCGCACACGACGTTCCTCTACGAGGAGGGAGGACGCGACGTTCGTGAGGAAGATCGACTTACAGCCCTACTTGAGAGCGCCGAGAGCGACGTCTGGTTGGTGTCAGCGATTGCACTTCAGCGAGCCGTCGACGACGAGCACTCAGAGGATCGTCAACCCAGTACTCCCTCGAAAACACGTCTTGAGTGTCGCAGCTGCGACCGAGCGACTGAGCATCAGTTCCAGGAGTTCGAATCTCTCCCAGATGACGAATGGTCTGGCCAGCCAATGTGGAAGTGTCAGGTATGTCAGTCGCCTCGTCACGGACCAACTCCTCAGTAGGATACTCGGTTGAACAACATCATAACCAACAGAGGATGTCTACACGAAAAGTTGTTGGTTAAGGCTGATGCAAGGCTTCGACGGGAGACATCAGCGTGTCTGCTTCGTTTTTCTGCGCCTGAAGTCGACGGAGGCGCACATCATGGATCCACGAGACACACCTGGCTACCAACTGCATCGCGCGCCCAGCAACCTCAACAGCATCGATATCGAGCAACTGGACTCTCCCGATTGAGAGCGAATCGCTGAGGCGACGACGCTTCTGGAACAGGTAGAGCTGCTCACTCGACCAGGTGCTCCGGAGAAAGCTGAGACCAAGGCCGATTCCTGAGGAAAGGCTCGGTCAAGCAGCATCGATCCATTTTTCTTTTCCAGCCATTTTTATTTAAACTCTCCGAGAGTGATAGGAGTGGCGTGCTGAGTATAGAAGGATGCACTCAACAGACCCTCAATCGGTTTCCACCGCATCTCAGTTGGTGGCCGTCACAGACCGATCCGAGTAGCTGTGAACTCTCTGCACTCTCTGTCCGGAGGTGCTCGATTTGTTACTCCCCGGGGCGCTACGCCTGCTTCTCGGCCCACTGGAGAAGCGGTTCTAACCGCTCACGCACTTCGTGCCCATCGTGGGTCAACGCGTACTCCACACGGGGTGGAATCTCGGCGTACTGCGTTCGCGAGACTAATCCAGCCTCCTCGAACTCTGACAGTCGCTTCGAGATCGTCGAGGAGCTGGCGCTCGTGAGGTGCGCTTCGATTTCGCCAAAACGAAGCGAGTCGTGGGCACCGACGATACTGACCAGTTGCATCGCGTACTTTCGACTCAACGTGTCGACCACGCCCGTCAGCGGACAGTAACACGTTCCGTCTACATCGCACGTCGGTTCCGGTGGAGATGTTGCGTCTGCCATTACTTCGTGGCCTCCAACTTACTCCATAGCTTCGGACTCCACAGTACAATAACTTCGCGTTGTAAACCGAATACACAATGGCTATCGACCACTCCTACGACCTCGTAATTCTGGGTGGCGGTGCTGCAGCGTTCGCGGCCATCACCGAAGCCGACCGCCGAGACCTCTCGACGGCGATGGTGAATACGGGACTGCCGCTCGGCGGCACGTGCGTGAACGTCGGCTGTGTACCGAGCAAGCACCTTCTTGAGGTCGGGAAGTCCGCGTTCGAACCGCCGCGCAACCCCTTCGACGCCGTGGCGTACGACGACGATCAGCCGAGGACTGACTGGGCGGCGGCGATTGACGAGAAAGACGGTATCGTCGTGTCACTCCGCGATCAGAACTACGTCGACGTCGCCGATCACTTCGGGACGGACATCTACGAGGGCTACGGACGCGTGGTCGACGACACGGCAATCGACGTGGTCGACGGCGAGGATGCCGGCACGACCATCGCGGGGGAGAAAGTGCTCGTCGCGACCGGCAGCTCGCCGAACATCACGCCGATCGACGGAATGGAGACCGTCGACTACGAGACCAGCGAGACAATCCTCGAGGGCCGTGACCGCCCCGAGAGCGTCGTGATGATCGGCGGCGGCTACGTCGCGCTGGAGTGGGGACAGATTCTGTATCATATGGACGCGGACGTGACGCTCCTCCAGCGATCGAGCCGCATGCTCTCGGGGATGGAGGGTCAACTCGGACGTGAACTCCAGCGATGCTTCGAGGATGAAGGGATCGAAATCGTGACCGATGCTACGGTCGATCGAGTGCGCGAGGAGAATGGAGACGCGTCCTCGGGCGGCGTCTCGGTCGACGTCACCGTCGGCAGGGAGTCGCGTACGTACACGGCCGACGACCTGTTCGTCGCCACCGGTGTCACACCCAACACGGACGACATCGGACTGGCGGAGATCGGCGTCGAGACCGACGACTCCGGAGCCATCGTCGTGGACGAGACGTTCCGAACGGCGAACCCCGACGTGTACGCCGCGGGAGATTGCATCGGTGAGCCGATGCTGGAGACCGTGGCCGCCAAGGAGGGCAACCACGCGGTAAAGAACGCGTTCGGGGATAAGGGCGCGACCATCGACTACCACGCCGTCCCGAAGGTGGTGTTCACGAGCCCCGAGGTCGCCGCGGTCGGGACGACCGAACTGGAGTACATGGACGAACACGGTACCTGCACGTGTCGAACGGTGGAGATGGACGACGTGCCGAAGGCGAAGGTCGTTAAGGATACGCGTGGGCTGGTGCAGGTCGTCAAGCACCACGAGACCGACGAGATCGTCGGCGTCCACATGGTCGGGCCACGGGCAGCTGACATGATTCCCGAGGCGACGCTGGCAGTCAAATTCGGCCTCACCGTCGATGACATCATCGACACGATTCATCCGTTCCCGACGTTCTCGGAGGCGTTCAAGCACGCCTGTCAGGCGTTCCGCCGCGACACGTCGAAAATGAGCTGCTGCGTCGAATAGGGGGTGTACCCCCAGACGGCGTGAGAAAAAGTAGGAGTCCTGCCTACGCTGAGTAGTTGCCGAACGCGTCTGTCACGATTCACTCCATTGCCGTAATCTCGCTCTACGTTCAGCACAGCATTAACCAACGATCAGCAACTGAGGATTTCAACTGAGCCTCGCGGTCGGGTTTGTTACCTACCCCAAGAGGTGCGAGGGCAGGAAAGCCCCCTCGAGGACTAACAATGGCAACGCTCCAAGCAGCGACGACGTCGACCGGCGCAGTCGTAACCGATGCACAGGCAGTCCGCCAGCTCTGTGAAGCACATTGCTTCGGGACCCTAAATTGGGAGGTGGACGAAGAAGGAGAGCTCATCATCTGGGGCTACGACGCATTCGAAGTCTACGAAACTCGTGAGGATGGACTCCCTGACTACGAAGGTGGTCTCATCACTCACGAATTCCTCCGAAAGCTGGCCAGCTATCTGGAACCCGGTGAAGAACTCAACATCCAGACCGCGGGGTACACGAAATGTCGGTTCCCGGTGCTGGCGAAGCGATACGTTGTTCGCGACAGCGAGGTCCTCCACGCTGACCTCAGGTCCCTCGATCCGATTGAGCAGTAGCTGTTGTTCATCCCCCAACGGAGTGCGGGGCGATCCAGCATACGCATCGCCCTGCGAGGTGATTGCAAATGGGCCACCGCGCACTCGTTGCGTACGAACGGACCGACGGCACGTACACACTTCACTACGCCCACTGGGGAGCGGCGAACCTCAAACTGAAGCACCGCATCACAGCGGCCACGCCATTCGGCGGTGACGACGCCGACTCCACGTGGGCGAAACAGCTGCTCGCAGAGTTAGTCGATGGCCTCGAGGCAGATGCCGTCGACAGCTACCTCGCCGGCGAAGATCGACCGTCGACTGTCGTCGAGCCAAAACCCCGTGCTACCGGCCTCACGCTCGACGAGATCGTCGCCGACCACCTCGACTACCTCCACCACGAGGCGTTTTTCGTGGTGTCGTCGACCTTCGAGGTGACCGCGTATCGGACGCTGTGGTTCGGCCTGCAGTACGACTCGGAGACAGTCGAACAGGGAGACACAGTCGGGAACGGCGCGCTCGCGACGGTGCGCTGGTACGACGGCGAGCCGGTCGGCGATGGCCACCTGCAGGGCCAGTTCCAGGCACTCAAGGACGTCGTCGGCGACATGATTGACAGGGGTGTGTTCACGCTGTCGACGGCGAGGCAGTATCTGAAACAGAAGCTGGCCGAACGCGTCGGAGAGCAACAGGAGTTGCGCATCCCGACTGGTGAATCACCGTTCGAGAAAGCGAGTCTCAGCGAGCCGTAACACCCATTCCTTAGTGGATACCAAGAAACACACAAGTATGTCAAATCAGTCTGAAGACGGCGTTCGTGTCTGGCTTGTCGAACGAACGTACTCCGATGACGAACAGAACCTGATCATCCTCACCTACGCAACGCCCGATGGCGAACAGTACTATCGGAAGGAACGGGCACTCACATCCTTCACCGACGTCCGAGATACGACAGCAGCAGTCGATACTGAACCCGGCAATCTTGGCACGGTTGACGATCCAGACCTCCAAGAGCAATACGTGACCGAAGCACAGCGAATGCAGGAGGCACACGATCCTGACGACGTAATCTGAAGTCCACCGGTAGACAACGCTGCAGGCCATGGGTTATGTCGTAGCAGGCCTTAGACGGAGATATGCGCGAACTCGTCTTCGCCCTCGAATACGAGCCGGGGTGCAACAAGGTGGCGGACGCCCTCGCTGACCACCCCGACGCCCGCGTCCGCTCACTCTCGCTGCACGCCACTGCCGAGCGGCTCTGGCGGGTCGATCACGCCACCGGGACCCCCGAAGCGCTCGACGCTATCGAGGACGCCTTTCTCACCGGCGACTACTACGCCGACTGTCTGGCGGCTGAGGATTGCGGCGCTACGCAGACCACCCGCGTCCTCGACCGCATGGACGATACGCTCATCCTCTACTCCGACTGGGAGCGCACCCCTACCTGCGCCTCAGTTCCCCACATCGCTCGCGACCACCTCGGCGACGGCGTGCTGTTCGAAACTCGTCACGAAGGTCGCCACTACACGTGGCGACTCATCCATTCCGGTGAGGGCGACGTGGCGGCGTTCTTTGACGCTCTCGAGGTCGCTGTCGGGGAGTGCGCCCAAATGGAGATGCTCCGCACAGTGGACACGACGACAGGGGCTGGGGGAAGCGACAGGACACCGAATGGGTTGCCCCCAGCCCAAGAGGCCGCTCTGCAGGCCGCCGTCGAACACGGCTACTACGAGTCACCCCGCGAGGTCGACGTCGGCGAGCTCGCCGAGCATCTCGACGTGCCCCGGTCGACGCTCACCTACCGACTCCGTCGGGCGGAGGAACACTTGGCGAAGCAGCACGTCGCCGGCGAGCGGGTCACGGAAGAACGGCTGGTATCGCGCTGACGCGGGGGTTTGGAATATTCCAACAAAGACATATCGAACTCCCGCACCTACCGTGAGTTGATGACAGAGAATCCGGATGCGGATACAGCGGGGCCGCCGAACGGCGGCGGGCAGCGACAAGAGCTGTCCGTCCGCCTCACCGTCCCCGAGATGGACTGTCCGTCGTGTGCCCAGAAAGTCGACAAGAGCCTTCAGCGCGTCGACGGCGTCGTCGACGCCACGCTCCAGCCGACCACCGGCACGGCAAACGTCACGTACGACCCCGACCGCGTCACCGAGGCCGACGTCGTCCAGGCCATCGAGAACGCCGGCTACGAAGTGGTCAACGGCGGCGGCGCAGAAGGGTCATCAAACGACGAGTTGGGGATTGCGCCCCCGTCGGAAGTCTGGACAAGTTCGCGCGCCATCAAGACGTGGATCGGCGCAGCGTTCGTCACACTCGGGCTGCTCTTCGAGTTCGTCCTCACGGGGCAAAACCTCGCCGTCGCAAGTGTGCTCGACTATCCCCTTCACGTTGCGGACGGGCTCTTCCTCGTCGCGATTGTCACCAGCGGCTACCCGGTCGTTCGCGGAGGCTACTACTCGGCAAAGAATCTGAGCCTCGACATCGACCTGCTAATGGGGACGGCCATCATCGCCGCGACCGGCATCGGCTACTTCGTCGAGGCCGCCACGCTGGCCGTCCTGTTCAGCATCGCCGAGTTGCTCGAAGACTACGCGATGGACCGGGCCCGGGACTCCCTCCGCGAACTGATGGAACTGTCCCCTGACGAGGCGACCGTCCGCCGCGACGGCGAAGAGGTGACCGTCCCCGCCGACGAGGTTGACGTCGGCGAGACAGTGATCGTCCGGCCCGGCGAGAAGATTCCGCTCGACGGCACCATCGTCGACGGTGGAAGTGCAGTCGACGAGTCCCCCATCACCGGAGAGAGCGTCCCCGTCGACAAGAGCGTCGGCGACGAGATCTATGCCAGCAGTATCAACGAGGAGGGCTACCTCGAGTTCGAGGCCACTGCGCCCGCCTCCGAGTCGACGCTCTCGCAAATCATCGAGATGGTACAGGGCGCACAGGAGAAAAAGACCGAGAAAGAGCAGTTCGTCGACCGGTTCTCGGGGTACTACACGCCGACGATCGTCGTCTTGGCGATCTTGACCGCCGTGCTGCCGCCGCTACTCATCAGCGGGAGCGCCACTGTCAGTCTCGCCGGCTTCTCACACACCTTCAGCGGAAGCTGGCAGACGTGGTTCATTCGTGGACTTACCCTGCTGGTGATCGCGTGTCCGTGTGCGTTCGTCATCTCAACGCCCGTCTCGGTGGTATCAGGTATTACCAGCGCCGCGAAAAACGGCGTTCTGATCAAGGGCGGCAACTACCTAGAAGCAATGGGCGAGGTCGACGCTGTCGCCCTCGACAAGACAGGAACGCTCACGAAGGGCGAACTCACCGTTACCGACGTCGTTCCGGTCGGTGACACTGATGAGGCGACGCTGCTCCGTCACGCCGCCGGACTTGAGCGCCGGAGCGAACACCCCATCGCCGCCGCGATCCTCACAAGTGCCGACAAGGCAGGCGTGGATGACCTGTCTGACCCGATGGACTTCGAGAGCCTGACGGGCAAGGGTATCCGCGGCGAGATCGACGGCAAGACGTACTACGCAGGCAAGCCTGCACTATTCGAGGACCTGGGGTTCGACCTCTCGCGAACCCGGTCAGCGACCGACGGCGGCGTTCCCGAGACGGACACGGGTGAGACCGCCAACCGAACATTCGCTGAGGACGCACTCGCCGCACTGGAGCGGGAGGGCAAGACGGTCGTCATCGTCGGCACGGAGTCGGAGCTACTCGGTGCGATCGCTATCGCCGACGAGGTGCGCCCAGCCTCGAAGCGAGCCGTCGAGCGCCTGCATGCGCTTGGCGTGGAGCATGTGGTGATGCTGACTGGCGACAACGAGGGGACCGCTCGCGCTATCGCCGAGCAGGTTGGCGTCGACGAATACCGCGCCGAACTCCTGCCCGACGAGAAGGTCGACGCCGTCGAGGAGTTGCAGGCAGAGTATGGCGACGTTGCGATGGTCGGCGATGGCATCAACGACGCGCCCGCGCTGGCGACCGCTGACGTCGGTATCGCGATGGGCGCGGCCGGCACCGACACCGCCCTCGAGACGGCCGACATCGCGCTGATGGGCGACGACGTCGGGAAGCTCCCCTACCTGTACGACCTGTCGCACACGGCGAACGGCGTGATCCGGCAGAACATATGGGCGAGCCTCGGCGTGAAGTTCCTGCTCGCGCTCGGCGTACCGCTGGGACTTGTGAGCGTCGCGCTGGCGGTGGTCGTCGGCGATATGGGCATGAGCCTCGGGGTTACTGGGAACGCGATGCGGCTCTCACGGATTGTACCCGAGAGTCTACGCAGTGATGCAGATCAGGAGACGGGAGCCTGAGTATTGCGTACCAGAAGAATTAACCAAAAGGTGGTGTCGACATTCGCACGCTCAAGCGTCCCCCATTTATGACCTGGAACAAACGTGACTTCGTAATGAAGCGTCGGGTCAAGTATAGACAACTGAACGAACCAGAAAAGCAGATTACACAACAACGAAAACAGACTGTGCTTCAATTCATCAGACGAATCTCAATTTTCGGGATTATTAGTGCGCTCTCCATCAACATGCTTCCGGTCGTCTCAGCGCATGGTAGCGAACACGCTCCGTCGCTTCCGCAGTGGTATGGGCTCGCAATATTGCTCGGTGGCGTCGGTATCGTGGGAACGTTCCTCGGCTTTTCCCGAGGAACTGATCTCCTAAAACCGGCACACACACTGGCTGGCATCTTTACTGGACTTGTGGTGGTTGTCGTTGGGGGAGGAGTAGTCATGCAACTCTCACAAATTGAAGAGTATTCTGCAAAGTCGATGGTGATTCCACACGAATGGTATCTCCCTCTCTCACTCTTTATTGGGTCATCGATTATCGTTCTGAGTGTGATCATTGGCCAGTTCAAGTGGCCTCATAGACCTCGATATGCCCTGCTCGGTACGGTATTAGGATTCTGGGTCACCTATCCAGCCATCTTCCGCGGGTCGAACGGTAGCACCCATCCTGTGGGTTATCTAACGGTCGTAAGCTTGCCGATTCTGATCGGATACATACTCTGGATAGATGGACGGCAAACGCTCCGTTTACTCTGGGCAGACGATGTGGCTCGCCGATTCGGGATGGGCGTTGGCACGTTGATGGCGCTCTTCTTCATGCTCTCCACGACTATGCTCTCGTTCGTTCCAGACGAAGGAGTCGGGGCGCTTTCGACGTTTTCGGTTGATACTGCGCCAATTGCTGAGCCGTTAGTGCTGTGGCCTTCGATAACCTATCTCGTTCCACAAATACCCGTGACAGGGATGATATCGGTGGGAACAGGACTCATCGTTTTCGTCTTCGCGCTTCTTGTCGGGGGAAATGCGGCCGCCGCAGCATATCAATTTAGGAATCAAATCGAAGCTCAATCAGCTCAAAGCTCAATCGGCGCAATGGCACTTGCCGGTCCGAACGTCTGCGTCTGCTGTGGGCCACTGATGGCCGAATTAGTTGTCGTTCTCGTTGGCCCATCGCTTGCTATGCCTATCTATTGGCTCTTCCTCGATCCATCCTCGCCAATAGGGTCGGTTTTCCTGGCCGGAAGCATTGTCCTGCTCACAGCAAGTTATCTCTATTCGGTTCAGAACCTTCGGATGGCAGATCAATGTCCAATTCCTTAGAAGTGGGTAGCCATAGCAGCTACGGCTGTTAATATGAGGTGAGACACCTCAGTACGGGTTTTACTGCACATCGGGGGCGTAGAGCAGCTTGCCAATGCGCTCAACAGACTTCGTCAGCGAGGAGTCGTGGACGAGTACAGTTGCTGCAAAAGGGACAACCACTCCGCTTGGGGTCGTGTTTAGTTAGTCGCATTAAGCCAGGTAGCGAACGCTTGGAGCCAGCTTTCAGCTGTTTCAGGGAAAACGTGGCTGAAGCAGTTTGAGAACGAAGACGTTCGGCGTTTCAGCTTGCAATTGTAGTTGGCGTCCTCCTCTGGCAGTTCAATCACCGGCGGAAGACACCCGATCCCCAGTAGTGTGTAGGAGCAAATCTCGTTATACGGTACTAGCTGGTTTTTCGGGGGCAGGAAGGACCGAGCCCCTTCGTAGGCTCATGATTCCATGACTGAGGAACTAGTCGACGATCCGTTCCACGACTGCGAGTTGGACCCCGACGCGGTTCTCGGGACACAGACTTTCGGAGATATCCTGTTTACAAGACACACATCGTCTCAATCAGCCAGGACAGTAGAGCCCGATTGCTCGGGTTGTCGGGCTGCTTCGACCGAGTAGATCAGAGTCCCAGCGAACAATACGAGACTCCCGACGATGAATAGCGCACTAAGCGGCGAGGCCGAATCGACGAACAGCCAGTAGAGAGGTGCCGCGATGGCCGGTCCAGCAGCAAGCACGGCGATCTTCGCGACGAGCGGGCCGCAGCACCCGCAGGTACACGTTCCAACGATTGCAGCGCCTCCCGCTGTGCTTTCTGTGAAGCCAGCCCGTTCTTCGACGCGCCAATGACGGGCGATGAGCGCGGCGTTCAACCCGATGAGCGCGCTCAACGTCCCGACGATGACCGCCTGCCCCGGTGAGACGGCAAGGAAGAAGGGAATATGTGGAATAGCGATTTCGAGCGTGGGCCACGTCACCAGTTGATAGATTGCGGGTATGACGACAATGGTCACTTCGTGTGGGAATCCTTTCTCGGGGAAAAACGAGAGGTAGCCCGTTATGGTGACGAAGAACAGTGCTAGTACGAGCCCGACACCGATACCGAACCGGCGAGCGACCGTGTCACGCAAGACTTCCTGAAGAATGCCTCCTGCGTCTTTCCAGATGACATATCCAATCAGAACAGGGGTACTCAGAACGATTGCGTAGCCGAGCGGATGCGTATCACTCGCTGGTCCTCGAATAAGGTAGGGATACGAGATCCAGAGTCCCATGAGAATCCCGACAAACGTATACCGAGGACGGCTTGGCCAGCGAAGCCAACCGACGACGAAGCTACCGGTCGAGATCAACAGGCCGGTCAAGAGCGCTAACGGTTGATACCATGACCGCGGAAACGGCATCGAACTTGCAGTATACGTCGGGTCTGGCGATAGTCCTTCGAAGAGAACGGCACCGAGCACAGTAATGACGATGCCGACAAACACACCGTAGAGTGCGGCTGTTGGCGAAATATAGTTCGTTCGCTTGAACATCGTCGTCCCAACGAGAACGACAACGCCGATGAAACCGAGGAGGACACCATGACCCTGTGTGAGTCCGGCGGTTGCGGTTGCCTCATGCGCAGACACGACGGGTATCTGTGAGAGTGTGAGTACGAAAATACCGAATAGAGACAGCGGGCGAATGGACCCACGCCGGTGAGACGTTCCACTGGCATGTTCATAAACTGCGGGCCGTCTTTCCGGTTCCATTGGTGGGTCTTTCCCCACGAATTACTTATACCTGATTGAGCGCATCGGACGACTTGGGGCTAAAGCAAGACACGGCTCCCGTATGAGGGTAGTCACCCGGGTTCTGATTTTCGTCGTGTGGGTGCATCAGTGAGGATGAAAGTACAAATCGTGCCAGTTGGTACGTTATCTAAACTGTTAGATAGATATAGGAAACTATTTGTTTAGAGGAGTCTAAACTTCTCCCATGGTGACCCCGAAAGTCGGAGATTACCTGAAGGCGATATACCGCCTTCAGGACGGAGACATCCCGGCCGCGTCATCCGAAATCGCGTCCGCGATAGGGGTCAAACCACCAACCGTGACGACGATGTTGCAGCGAATGGACGACGATGGTCTCGTACATTACGAGAGTTATCAGGGTGCTCGTCTCACCGAGCGTGGTGAGAAGGGGGCGCTCAAAGTGCTCCGCAACCATCGGCTACTCGAACTCTTCCTGACCGAGGAGCTCGGATACGATTGGGCAGAGGTACACGACGAAGCAGACGCCCTCGAACATCATCTGAGCGAGACGTTAGTCGAGCGAATCGAAATGCTCCTTGGGACGCCTGCTGTAGATCCACATGGAGAACCGATTCCTACTGCTGACCTCGAAATTCGAGAATGTGAGACACAGCAGTCATTAGCGGAGTGTCAAGAAGGAACGATTGCGGTCGTTTCTGAGGTGCGAGAAAGCCGCGCAGACGTTCTGTCGTATCTTGCGAACTCTGGGGTCTCGCTTGGAACGGAACTCGAAGTGGTCGAAACCGCGCCATTCGGGATGATCACATGCAAAGTGAGGACGACAGAGAAACCGCTCTCGCTCCCGACTGACGTCGCTGCAGACATATACGTATCACGGCCTGCTGAACCGGCCGAAAACGAACGCAGACAGTACAACGAGGCGTAATACATGCCTTCACAAGATTATTCACAAGCAGCAAAGTTGTCAGAGAGATTGGAGCAGCGACTAGTAGACTCGCTCGAATCGGATTTCAAGACCACTCGACGGGCAGTTCTCGGGGGGCTTGGTCTCGCAGGGAGCGCCGCTCTCACTGGAATCGGACGGGCAGACAGCGACGAGCATCATGGTCCAGGAGAGGACTCACACGGGAATTTCGGTGCAACCGGAGAATATAGCGACACAGACTTCGACCCACACGAATTCCTCTACCAGTTCAACACAGGCCGTGGTGAACAAGAGAACGTCCCGCAGGACGTCTACGAGGAGAACGGCCGAACCATTCGGGAGTTCACCTTCCAAGCGGTCGACACCACCGTTAGCATCGCCCCTGGCATCGAATTTCCGGCATGGGCCTACAACGGTCAGGTCCCTGGCCCGACGATTCGAGCCGTCGAGGGCGATCTCATCCGAGTGAAGTTCGAAAATCTCGGACGACACGCCCACACCATCCACCCGCATCTCCGGAACCTCAATCCGGAGATGGACGGTATCCCGCAGAATGGACCGGGCGTCCTCAATACGGGTGAGTCGTTCACGTACGAGTGGATCGCCCAACCCGCAGGTGTCCACTTCTATCACTGCCACTCGCTCCCGCTCAAAGAACACATCCACCGGGGGTTATACGGGGCGATCATCATCGACCCAGATCCGGAGCGTGTCGCCCAGCGACCGGAGGAGTACTGTGACTTCCACCGTTCGCAGATCACCGACGAACTCCGTGCGGAACTCGTCGCCGAGGCAAAGACGCGGAACCACGAGTACGCCGAGAACGACGCCGTCAACGAGATGGTGATGGTGATGAACGGCTTCGACACCAACTTCGACGGCGGAAACGAGGTGTATGCAGCCAACACGCGAGCGTTCGCCTACGGTGTTGGCGAGACGGACGGTCGAGGGAACTGGAAAGCTGGTGAGACCAAGCGCCCGATCCAGATCGATAAGAACCAGCGCCAGCGGGTGTATCTCATCAACGCAATCGAGTTCGACCTCATCAACTCGTTCCACACCCACTCGCAGTTCTTCGACTACTACGACCACGGAACGACGCTGCTGCCGACGAACCAGACCGTGGACACAGTCATGCAATGTCAAGCACAGCGCGGCATCATCGAGCTGGACTATTCGAATCACGATCCGGGACTGTACATGTTCCACGCCCACCAGTCAGAGTTCGCTGAACTTGGCTGGATGAGCTTCTTCGAGGTGGTCTAAATGAGCAAACCAAACACGGATGGCGGCACGACTGTGAACCAAACTGAGCGCCCGCTGGGACTCCCCAAGTGGGTTGCAGCACTGCTCCCGATCCTCCTGCTCGGACTCATCGTAGGTGGTTTCTTTGTGGCGACACCATTCGCGTCGCTCGACAACGGTGGTGCGCCACTCCCCGACGTGTCGGTGACGCATACGACCCTACCGAGCGAAGAGACCGTCGTCCTCCACGTCACGAATAACGGCCCTGACGAAGTGACAATCTCACAGGTGCTGGTCGCAGAAGCGTACTGGGACTACGATGTGCAGGGCGCAGGCGGTGATAACACACTCGCCCCTCGTGAGAGCGCACAGGTGGTCATCCCGTATCACTGGAACCCGGGCTGGGACCTCGAGGTGGCTCTGCTGCTCTCGGACGGTGCAACCGTTCACCATACCATCATCGCCCCCAGTCAGTCACCGGGCCTGACGACGGACCTGCTGGTGACGATGGCTGTCATCGGCCTGTTCGTCGGCGTCATCCCGGTCGCACTTGGGATGCTGTGGTTCCCATTCCTGCAGTCGATGAGTGACCGCTGGCTCCACGCGATTCTCGCCTTCTCGGCGGGTATTCTCGCGTTCCTCGCTATTGATGCCGGGTTCGAGGCATTCGAACTCGGCGAGCAGGTGCCGGGCGCGTTCGAGGGACCTGCCCTCGTCGCGCTCGGCATCATTGGCGCGCTTCTCGCGGTTCAGTCCGTCAGCGCGTGGCGACAGGGCCGTGCGAAAGCAGGTGATGCGCGTGCCCAGAGCGGCCTGTGGGTTGCCTATCTGGTTGCCCTCGGTATCGGTCTCCACAATCTCGCCGAAGGGCTCGCTATCGGGAGTTCGTTCGCACTCGGCCGTGTCTCACTCGGTGCGTTCCTCGTCATCGGCTTCATGCTTCACAACGTGACTGAAGGGCCAGCTGTCGTCGCACCCGTCGCACGTGGTGAGCGTCCGAACATCCTCCACTTCGTCGGTCTAGGATTCATTGCAGGTGCTCCGGTCATCCTCGGTGGCTGGCTGGGTAGCCTCGCCTTCTCGCCGACGCTCGGGGCTTTCTTCCTCGCCGTTGGCGTGGGAGCGATCCTGCAAGTCATCTGGGAACTTCGAGAGATGGTCAGCCGGAATGGACGTGTCGGTTCTGCGTTGAATCTCGTGACATTCCTCGTCGGACTTGTCGTGATGTACGTCACCGACCTCTTCGTCGCACTCTAAACCCCCCTGGACGAACCCTTATACAAGAGATGAATCGACGGCAAATGCTCAAACTCGGTGGAAGCACTCTTATAGCAACGGCAATCGCAGGTTGTTCGTCCAACAGCAACCCCGACGGGACGACGCGTGTCTCGATGAACGAAGACTTCGCGTTCGATCCAAAGACGGTCACTGTAAGCGCCGGCACAACAGTGAGATGGGTGAACGATAGCGAGGTCGGGCATACAGTGACGGCCTATGGGGACAGGATTCCCACGGAGGCAGCGTATTTCGCCAGTGGGGGATTCGAGTCTGAGAGAGCAGCACGAAACGACGTGAGTGGAGGGCTGCTCGCTACCGACGAGACGTACGAACACACCTTCGACATCACTGGGACGTACGAGTATGTGTGCATTCCACACGAAAGCTCAGGGATGACAGGCACTGTAACGGTCGAGTAGAGCTCTGAGCGGTTTCCCAGCCGAGCAACAGGATCTGTTTTTCGAGGGCTGAATTACTGAGCCCATTCAGGGCTTCGTGATTCAATGTCTGAACACCCATCGAACGATCCGTTTGAGGAGTGTGAGCTGAGCCCCGACGCGATTCTCGGCACTCACACCTTCGAAGACGTACTATTCACAGACCAGACAGACACACCCGTGAATGTGTTGACCGGTGAGACGCCAGCACATTCGTAAGCAAGCGTCGACGAAGCTCGAGCCTTCGCCGCCGGAATCGACAGTGACACGCCGCACATCGCACTCCCGGCATCAGTCGAAGCGCAAATCGAAACAGCAAGCAAACCGTACACAGCTGCTGCCTTCTTCCACTTCAAGGCGACCGGGTCGCTCAAGCGACATCGTGCGTACCACGCCGCCTACAACTCGGATACGTTCTCAGTCGAGTTCGAGGCCGACTACGAGAGCGGAGACCTGACGATCACCGTCGAGGAGGAGAGCTGCCAGTCGGAAATCGAGAACGTCTAGCCAGCACCGTCAGTACTATTTTTTGAGCGCCGGCGATGGATGCCGGCGCATCACGTAGTGACGTAGTGTGCAGTCGCGTGCGTCGGCAGACGAAGGTGAAAACCGATGCACATGGTCATATACACCCTGGTAGAGGCATCGACACAGAAGGACGCGTTGGCCACTGGGAAGACGGTGTTCGACCGGCTGGTGGGCGCAGACCCACATTCATCCGCCGTGTTCGACTACTACGTCTGCTTCGACGAGGAGAACACGACGGTTGCGGGCAAGGCTCGATGGGGCGATCTACCGGCCGCAGCCCCCGTTGACTCGGACGGTGGGCAGGCCCTACTCGACCAAGGGTGGGAAGCGACAAAAGAAGAATTCGAGCGCAATCTCGAACGCGTGAAGGAAGCCATCGACGACCTCTCCGATGAGGAAATCATGCGCGATGAGGACCTCGCTCGGCACGCGTTCCATCAAGTCGGCGCGTACGACGGTCCGTCGGTGTTCCTGTACGATCAGCACGCGACCGGCATCCGGCATCGCGAACAACTGGATCGACTCCTCGAAGAGAGTGAAGACCTCTGGATCGTCCCCGCCGACGTCCACTTCTAACCGATGCCCCGGATCACCAACTGGACACGAGAGAGCCGCACCCCGTCGCTCGCGTATCGAAACACCGAGACTGGAGCCCGAGCCGTTCTCCACCGTGCACCGGACTCTGACCGGTACAAGTGGCGGGCAGCAATCCTCGTCGACGGCTATCCGGTCTGGTCACGTGGCTTCGAGACGAAGCAGGCGAAAGTCTTTCGGGACGCTCTCCGAGACAGACCACTCTCTGAGCTGACCTGCCCTGAGTGCCCGAACGACGACGTTCTCGTCGGTGAGAAGGCAGCTGACGGGGCGAACGTACAGCGCTGGTTCGACTGCCCCGATTGTGGCTACGAAGCTCGCTCGAAGATCGTCTACGGCGCTGAACGCTGAGGTCACTGAACGTCCAGCGAGGGTGTTTTTCTGGGGCAGGAAGGGGTGGCCCGAGTCACACGGGCCAGATCCACAGATGAGCCTCGAAGTACTCAACCGTCACAGTGAGGCACTGTTCGAGTTCCTCTGGTGTCCCGTCTGCGGACACGAGGTGTTCAGCCACATCCCCTTCGAGGGCGTGTTCTGCAAGCACTGTAACACACAGGTGGAACTCCAAGAGTCGCAAGAAGATCGTGGCTACGAGGAAGCTGTCCTCGCCTGCTTCGATACCGACACGACCTGGAATCTCCACGTCGACGAGAAACTGCGCCGCGACCTGCCTGATGGGTCGGCGAGGGTGAAAATTTTCGGCGCACCGGGTGCCTACACAGTCGATTGGTGGAGTCCCGAACCCAGCGATGACTGGGAGCCGGTCAAGCGCGGTGAGTTCGACGACCTCGAGGAACCTGACGAGGTGGCGCACCTCGCATAGGCACACCCCAGAATTCCGCTCGGTAGTCGGTCGAATGGACCGTTGCAGAGTGGTCGTTTACGCTGTCTCGGCCTCCAGTCGATCAACGAGTCCGTCGCGGAACAGCTGTCGCGTTCCGTCGGGACCGGTGATGGTCAACACCGTCTCCTCGTACGGTGGCGTCACTGCGAGTTCGTACTCGGCGAACGCACAGCACTGCAACTCTGCCGAGATGAACTGCGCAGCTGCGATGAGCGCCTCGTCAGTTCCGTCGAACCGAATCGTCACGCCGTCTTCAGACTCTTCAAACCCGAGGTAGGTGGTGATGAGACGCGATCGGGCCTCCTTACTTCGCTCTCGCTCCTGTTCTTCAGTGAGCGTACATGCAACCTCTCGTGACGAGTCGTTTTGACTCATGATACACAATTACTTTGAATACGGCAGTGTTTATACTGTCAAGTCCGAAGTATTGCACCAAGTTCGGCGAATGAAAGCTATGGCAGAAACACCAGACTCGTCACCTGACGTCCCAGAGATACAGAACACCGAGACTACCTGCTACTGCCCTTTGGGCGGCGTAATGGATCTGCTCAGTCGGCGGTACGCGATGCAAGTGATCTGCGTTGTCGGCGCGATCGAGCCTGCGAGATACGGCGAGATCGAGGAGACCTTCGGCGAGGTGAGCAGTTCGACGCTGTCAACTCGTCTCGACGACCTCGTCGAGGCAGGGTTGCTCTCCCGCGAACAGTACAACGAAATCCCGCCGCGCGTCGAGTACGAACTCACCGAGAAGGGTGAGGAACTCCGCGAGCGACTCGACCCGCTCCTCGAATGGGCAGAGGAACAGGATGACGGCACCTAGCGCTTACCGCGAGCGGCGAAGCCACGTATTCTAATCGACAGCGTCGCAGCAATTCGCTCGCCCTGCGTGAAGTTCCTGTTGGCTTCGAGCAGCGTTACCGACACCGACGAACGTACTGTTCGTTGTCGATCGATACCGACGAGAGAAACGCACATGACCAGCCGTCCCGCCACATTCGCCTGTTACGTGCCCGACGGAATCGGGGATGGGGCGTCCGGCAAGAGCCATCCCGGAACAACTCGTGTCAGGACAACCATTCCAGTCAGTTCGACGAGCGTCTGCGTCACGACAACCGCCGGCGCGAGTGCATATCCCGACGGCAACGCCAGCGCCAGCGGAAGGATAACCAGCGAGTTCCGCGTTACGGATGTGAACACGAGCGCGCGGCTCTCACCGACGTCCATTCCGAGCAGTCCAGCAGCGAGTCGACCGAGCAGCGGCATGATGACGAGGAACGCCACGTACACCGGAACGACAGCCGCGATTTGCCCGATCGAATCCTGAACGCGCGGCAGCTGTGAGGCAATAACCACGAACAGCGTCACCCCCATCATGGGCACCGGCAACCAGCCCATCGTCTCCTGCCACGCTTCACCACGGTCCGATCGATCTGCCCAGAGTTCAGTCGCCCACGCGAGCGCCAACGGCAGTGCGATAATCACGACGAATGCCTCGATGAACGGGCCAGCCTCGATGAACTCGGCCACCTGCTGGCCCATGAACAGCCAGAGGTACAGCGGGAGCAACAGCAACTGAACGAGCATCAGTGCCGGCGTTGCGGCAGTGATCTGCTCGGCGTCCCCGTCCGCGAGGTCTGTGAACGTGATGACGTAGTCGATACACGGCGTCAGCAACACCATAAACGCACCAACGAGAATCACCGGCTCCTGGGGCAGAAATCGGGTGAGACCGAACACGACAACCGGGACAACCACGAAGTTCATCCCGAGCGCAGCCGCCATGAACCGGCCGTTCCGGAACGCCCGCCGAATCCGAACGAATGGGATCTCCAGAAACGTCACGTACAATAGCACCGCGAGGATGGGGTTGATAAGCGGTTCTAGAATGGAACTCGCGCCCGGTAGTCCAAGACCGACCCCAATCGCGATGAGGACGGCGACAGCGTACACTCCGACCTGATTGTGCTGAATCCACTGTTTCGAGAGTCGTGTCATAGAGCAGTTACTGTCGTTATTGAATTGTGGTTTCGAGGGAGATCAGTAGTCCAAGAACCACCAAGGTGGGTGCGCCAACGTAGCGAACCAGTCGTTGACCGTCTGGGTCACTGTCGGGATATCGAGCAGCGGCGCTTGGGTGAAGCACGAACAGCAGTCCGGCACCGACGAAGAACCACCCCAGCTCTCTCATTATAGCTAATCTGGGACGACAGGGGTAAGTTCGCATCGATAGTTCTCCCGTGGCTGTCAATGCTCGATCCCCCCAGAAGGAGGACTAGTTGCTTCCCGAAATGAGGTCCATAACGGAAAGGCGCTGATAATTTGCCACGACCTATCAAGTGTAACGTCGGTGCCAACCATCAGCTATTGCCGAGGACGATCATGCTGTTCGAGAGCCTCTCGAATCTCGGCGAGCGTGCCGTTCGTGGTGTACTCATCGATCCACTGCTGGTGATCCTGGTCCCGTCGGGCCTTCTCGAGGATATGCTCAGCGACTTTGGCTACTGCGAACCGCTCTTTCGCCCGCTGTGAGGAGTTGCAGACCGGACACTCATCTTCGACGGCAGTAGTCATGCGTAGTGTTCCTCCAGATAGTCGACGATATCGCCGCTTTCGTACATCGTGACGCCACGCTGATGGTCAACCAAGAACGGAATCTGATCCTGTCCACCTAGCGTTCGGAGTTCGTCGTGAGTCTGTTCGTTTCGCGTCTCACCCGCAGCGGTTCGGGGATTGTGAATGACGTACGAGACACCGAACTCGGTCAACGCTTCACGGACTTTTTTCGAGTACCCACAGCCCTCTGCTTGGTAGAGTTCGAGCATGGATACAGTGAATTAGGTTTCTGCTGGGAGCTGGTCGTTGATCGCCTCGACGATGAGGTTCAGGTCAAGGTCAGCTCCATGCACCTCTTTGTCCCAGATCGTCTCGCCATCGGCGGTCACGACGAATACCCCACCGTGGCCAGGGGAGAGGGTGACCCCGTCCAGATCCTGACCAAACTCGGTTAGAAGCCGCGTCTGGGTTTCAATCGCGGGCTCGAGCAATCCACACGGCACGCAGTATTCGATTTCGATTGCGGTCATACCTACTCTCTACTCGGAACGGAATCGCCGTAAAGCTAAGACAAGGGTATCCTAACCGGGTTAGCGCGAGCTAACCAGGCTCTTCTCAGTCAGCGGTCGTGACCGATTCACCACTCGTCGACACTGTGTGGCGATCCAGCGCCCACCCGAGCACGCCACCGTAGACGAGGTGCAGGACAAGCGTGGCAACCGCGATCTTGGGCGTGATCGCCATCCCGAATAGTCCCCAGCCGAGGAACGGCAGGAATGCGACCTGCATCAGGACCCAGAGACCAACACCGAATGCGAGGCCTTTCCCGATCGTCACGGGGCGCGCAACTCGTGCGAGAAGCGCGCCGAAGACGCCACCATAGCCAAGATGGAGTCCCACGGCGAGTAGCATCAGCATCGGCTTCGGGAGGCCGCTTCTGAAGAGGTGCGCAACCACCGCCTTTGGAATTGGCTGGGGCATCGGAGAGTTCCCGGAAATCAGCGCGAGGAGCATGAGGATTGACATCGCGATTGTCGCGACGACACCGTAGCCGAACCCCGCTCGGAGTCTATGTTGGGTCACACTCGAAGAGACCGTAAGCGACCAAATAAGGCTAAGACAAGCCCTAACTGACGGACTCAGTGATCCACACCAGGTGAGCGCGACCTAACCGAGTCGGCGATCGATTGGATGCCAGACAGCGTCGAAATCAGTCACCAAGACAAGGAGTCCCATCGCTCCAAAGAGGACGCTGAGATTCTTCCAATCCGGCCCGACGTACAATATCGCCACGAGCATCACCGGTATCAGGGAAACAGCCGCGAGTCGTTCCCCAATGCCGATGAAGAGGAGGACAACCGCTCCCACTTCGATGAGGCCGGAGACGATGACCATCGCTGCAGGAGCTGAAATCCCAATGGCTTCGAAAAAAGAGACTGAACTCCCGTAGGTGACGACCTTACTCAGGGCCGGTTTCGCGACGAGAGCAATGAGGACGAGCCGAAGCCCGGTGTGAACCCACTCCGGGACGGACTGCCGTACCGACTCGATACGATCAACATACGGACGTTCCATAATGGGCAATGTCCAAGAACCCGAATAAGCGTCAGCGAAGCTCGCACTGAGGAGGTACGGTTTCCAGATCAACTTAGGTATCCCTACCGGGTACTGGACAGTGATTTAGTAATGAAATAATATTAGGTCCAATTCCAGTACCCCTAGAGACGAATGAGTAGAGCAATCGAAGACGAAGAGTGCGTTGCGTCGTGGTGCGCTGACGACGACTGGTGTACGGTGACGTGTACAGCCCACCTCATCGGGAAGAAATGGCATCCGGTGATCGTCCACCGACTGCTTGCACATGGCCCGCTCGGGTTCAATGCGCTCAAAGACGAAATCGAATCGATCTCCAGTACCGTGCTTTCGAGCAGTCTTGAGGATTTGGAAGACAATGGCCTCGTGAATCGAGCGATCGTGAGCGAGAAACCGTTTCGGGTGGAGTACTCCCTGACCGAGCAGGGTGCCTCGCTCGAACCCGTTATCAAGGCAATGGACGCCTGGGGAGAAGACTATCTCAAAGAGACGTCTTGTAGCTGAGACCGATCCTCTTGTGCTGAGTTCGGTATAGGTCTGCGCTCGACGATTCAGGCGACCGCAGAGAGAGGTTTTTCGCCCCCTGAGGGGTGCGGGGGTGCTCGAACGAGCATCCCGCGAACAGACCTATGAGTGGATTTACCGACCCACACTCGCACGAACAGCCACGCGCCTCGGCTGACGCCGACGTCGTTTACGTCGGCTACCGTCGTCGAGGCCGCGCCATCGTCGAGAAACATCCTGACCAGGAACAGCTCACACTCGATCGGAGTCTCGAGTTGACGAGTCACAGTCCCTCGGGTTTCGAATGGGGATATGGTGGGAGTGGCCCGGCTCAACTCGCGCTCGCGCTCCTGCTCGATCACACCGACGATGAGGAGGTGGCACTGGCGGAGTACATGGCGTTCAAGACCGAGGTGGTGAGCCAGCTGGAGTGTACAGGTTCCGACGGCTACTGGCGACTCACCGGACGAGAGATTGACGCCGCCCTTCGCGAGACAGTCAAAGAACCAGTCGCACCGTCCGTCAACTAACGATCACAGAGAACAATCCATGCCAGAACACACACAGCAGTCCCGTACGAAGGCAGAATCGACCGAAAACAGTGAGCGACAGGCACCAACCGAATACGTCGAGCGAAGCGATGTCGGGGTCTCACTCACGGTGAAGCTGACTCGCGGCACTGGGACCCGCGACCAGGATAAGGTCACAGCCAAAGTGAAGGCGAAAACGCTCGAAGAGGCCCGCGAGGACATGGAAACCCTCCGCGCGTACATCCACGACCTCGCCGAGGACATCCGCCAGATGCAGCCAACAGACCCACACGAAGAGTAATTCTTTTGAGTGTTGCACAGAGTTGTGTAACTATAGGATGTACGAAATATGTGGTGAGAAGGAACTCAAGGTCATCCTCGCGCTCAACCCAGGAGACTCCATCTCCGCCGTCGCACGGAAAATCGACGAGAACCGGGAGACAATTCGGCGCGTTGTGGATCGCCTTGAGGAGGCGGGATACGTCGCGTACGATAATGGCCTCCGCCTCGTCGATCAAACGCTCCGAGACGCCGGTCTCAAGTTCCTGACGGCGGCAGCAGCCACCTCGCCACCGTCGATTTCAGAAGCGTACGTCCTCCCGCAGTTCGCGGATATGGAGTTTGCGTACACTGCCATCGATGCGGTCTACGTCTGGACCCGCGGTGGCTACCAAGTCGCTCGCGACCCGGCGGACTATCCGCTGTTCATCGCCGTCTACGAGTCCGACCTCGACGCCTGGACGTCGTTCTTTGACCGATTCGGAATCCCGACGACAGAGGAGCGCCAGCCCGCTGATGACCTCGATGGCGCCATTCAGGTCGTTCTGGAACCACGGTCACAGATCGATGCCGAGATAGTCGACGGACGGCCCGTTATCCCGCTTCAAGATACCGTGGCGTTCGCAACCGAGTACTACGCGACCTTCGAGTCGGCACTCGACATGCTCGGGCGGATGTACGACGACGTCGACACTGACAAGGTCCAGCCCAAACTGTCTTGAGCTGCCAACAGAGCATCCACGGACGTTTAAGTCATCGTAGAGCAATTGTGAGGACATGGCCACGGATCTCACCGAACGGGTGCAAGAAATCGCGGAAGCGCGAGGCCTCCCCGAGTCGGAGATCCTCGAACAGGCACTGGAACGCGGTGTCGAAGACCTCTGGGTAGATCTCATTCTCTCCCGATACATGAACGACGAAATCGATCGAAAAACAGCGATCGAATTCGTTGGGCGCGACCGCGTCAAGCGTGCAGAACGCGAGCTGCAGGCAGTCGAAGATGATGTTCGGTGGGGCCTGAATGCGTGATCGTTGCGGTCGCTGACACAGGCCCACTCATCCACCTCGACGAAATCGATGCGCTTCAGTTGCTCTCGGTAGTCGATGAACTCCTCATCCCACAAACGGTATACGAGGAGCTCAAGACAGGTACAGTTCCGTCGGCACTCAGTACCATCGAGTACGAGCTCGTTGAGGCAGAGATAACTGAACGCACCGCTGATTTAGACCCTGGCGAGACTGCTGCTCTTGCAGTTGCATCTGAGCGCTCAGCAGTCCTTTTGACTGATGACCTCGCTGCAAGAGACGCTGCTGAGGACATCGATGTTGAAGTGCATGGTTCAATCGGTATCATTGTTCTCAGCTACACTCGCGGAAAACTCGCCAAATCAAAAGCGGCCGAGCTGATGCGAGCACTCCAAACAGAAACCAGCCTGTTCATTACCGACGCTGTGGTTGAACGAGGTATCGCGCTCCTCGAGAAATCGACCTGATAAATTCTAATGTATCCTCTGAAGCCCAAATCGGGGACTCACTACGAAGGGGAGTACTCCTAACTTGGCCGGTCACTGGCTTGTTTTGAGCGCAATTCACCGAAAAGACCGAATCTCTGAGTATGAGCTGTTTATCGCCCTCAGTATGGGTGGAGGCTCCATCAGATGAGCGACCGACCAGAGATCGAGATTCAACGACAGACCGTGTTCGGAGACGATGGACAACTCGAAGTGACAGAGTCGAGTGTCGAAACCTCACTCGAAGACTTCGGTGCAGACGTCGATCATCGCGACCGAGACTCGCGGCTCGATCGACCCGAGGCGAGTCAGTTCGGCGTCGACGACCGACCAGAAGTAACGCAGTCCTCATCAGGAGATCAGTCCACGCTCTTCGCGGATACGGACGCCGACCAGCAGACGCTCACTGGTGAGGAGGCAGCAATGCAGTGTCTCTTTGAGGGTTAACCAACAGGTAGCCTGTTTCCTACAGTCGTTGGTTAAGTTCAGAGGAGTTTGTCGTGCCCCTCGAAGCACTGCGGGGCGACCGAGCCTCGCAGGAAACTCCTCATGGCTACTCACGACAGCACAGGCCCAGTTAGCAGCAGCTCTACACAAACACACACTGACACCCGTCAGGCAGCATACGTGGCGTTCCTCCATCGGGTTCCGTTTGCACTCGATGCATTGACCCTCGGGTTCCTTCCTGGATTTCGCGAGGACTGCACGTATCAGCAATCGCAGTTCGATACCCTCAACTGTCCGGTCGGAATGCTCGATAACGATTTCCGGAATCCCGACCTTGACCGATACGTCAATCGGGTGCTCGAGTACGAACCCGACGTGGGAATCATCGGTGACGCCTACAACACTGCAGAAGCACAATCGTACGTCGATGCAATTCGAGAGTTCCAAGGGAGTCTGCCCGAGACGGAGTTCATCATCGTTCCGAAATGCCGTGCTGCTATCGAGGCGATTCCCGATGACATCGTGCTTGGCTACTCACGAGGCTACGCGGACACACTTGCTCACGAGTTCTCAGACCCCGTCGACTGGCGGGGTCGTCGCGTGCACATCCTCGGCGGGAGCCCACCCAAGCAACTCGAAGTCATAGAGCAACTCACTCAGCCAACGCTGATGGGTGACCCACCAGCTGACATCGTCGGCCTCGACTGGAATGGTCTACACCGCGGCGCGCAGTTCGGCGAGTTCTGGACTGCCGACGGCTGGGACGATAGTGGTCGCGACGCCGACCACGTCACGGTCCGAAAGACGGTCCGACATAGCCTCAGCCGGCTCAAAACGTTCTGGCAGGCCCAGGGCGTCTGGCCTGACTCGACACCTCAAACGGATGAGAGCGAACTCAGCTATTCCGGGCCCACACCAAACGATATCGAAAGCGCGGCATGTACCGAGTGCAGCGCGAACGTGTGGACGACCAAACGAGGACCATATGTCGCCGAGTACGATACGGGTGACGTCTGTGGGTACTGCAGCTACGACTGCTATTTCACCCACCGGCATCGAAACGACCTCGAGGAAATCGCCGGCGAGCAGAGTGTCTACATCCCGCCAAGGTGACGCCACGTTCTGTTTTTCACGCCCCGAAGGGCGAGGGCTCAAACGAGAGTCCTCAAAGCAGGTGATTTTGTGAGTCAACAACAGCGTCAGAACGACATCTCGATCGATGCGATTCCAGTCGATATCGCGAACACCCAGTCCGGTGAAGTCGAGTCCGCTGATGTGCCCGAGGAAATTCGGTCGATTACTCGCGGACTCGCGAGTGAACAGCCACCAACGAATCCACTGGTTGTACTGAAAGCGGCCCGATGGTGGTACATCCACGGGAAGGGCGGAACCGACCCTGCGTTCCGATGGGCTATTGAATGGGCACGACATCTGGCGACGGACACGCCTAGTGACGTGAAACAGTTCGATGAGTTCCTCACGTATCTCGTTGCGGTCGGCTTCGCTGACGAGAAAGCCGCCCTCCGGTGACCGCCAGCGCGCGTTTATTGTGCGCCCCAAGGGGCGCGGCGTGATCTGAGCTGACGCAATCGCCGTGAACTCGATTTCCTGAAACCTATGGCTACGACCAGTGGCTCGTCGGTCGCCTTCGAGGAAACCGACACCCGACACGACGAGATGCACAGTACCATCGAAGCGTGGATCGACAATATCGTGCTTGGCTACTCACGAAAGTATGCGGAGACACGGGTTCTGCATCCTTGGTAGGACCGTGTCCGACGGAATAGCGATTTCAATGCGGTGCGCTCGGTCCCTAGGGGAGGAGAGTGTCATTCTCGATTGACCCGTCCTCAGGGCATACGTTCTGTATCCAGTACCCAATCGCTACCGATGCGTGTGCCAATATGATTCCAACCGAGCGGTTCTCCAAGACGGACGAAGTCACCTGACTCGAACGGGCCCCGAGCGTGAAATAGCCTTACGCTAGTGTCACCTGACCATACCGTCGACACGTGAACGGTGGATGACTCGGCGTGTCGGGCCATCAGGTATCGCTCGTTACGACCGCTAGACACCCGCAGCCCCAGACTATCCCACAGAATCAACAGTCCGATTCCTATCAAATATATTATTATACTATAGTGGTGTTTGTTACGTGATGGCATTAACCGCGGGACAGGATCTGTACGCCTCAGTCGGCGAGGAGGGAATCAATCGATTCGTTCGACATCTGTTCCGCCAGCGCCCCTCACTGTTCACCTTCGCAACGCCGGGCATCGCCGTGTACGCGGACGAGTTTCTCGACCCGGCGGTTCCGTTGTCGGACGCACAGGTCGCACGGGGCCAGCCTCGCGTCAGCGAACTGTCGGGGATCCCCGTGCTCGGGACAGACGGCCCCGTCGAACTGGAGTACTGCGTGCAGCTGACGGCTTTCGAGTTCGACTTCCACCCCGGCGACGAGTTCGAGCTCCCCGTGGGTAGAGAGCTGGAGGCACAGCAGTTCGGCGTCCACGCGGCGTTCGCCGTGGGGCTCGGCTGTCCAAAGGATGCTGCCCCAGATTTTAGACGACGGATCCGTGACCGGTCGATCTTCGAGGAAAATATTCTGAGTGTCCTCCAGTCCCGAGGAGGCGAAACGCCCCCCGGTCAACGGTCGGTCGACCGCGGGGAGGCCATGGACGGATTGACGGGCGGACGCCCGCTCGCTGACGGCGGCCGAGCGTCGGGGTCGGCGTCGGTAGCGCGGTTCGGCTTCTTCCCCGCCGGACCGGGGCGGGACCGGTTCGTCGGCGGCGACCAGCGAGTCCTCGCCCCGCCGGACGTGGAGTTGATCAGGAAGCCGGACGTCACGATGCACCGCTTCGAGCTGCACGCGTTCCTCGTCGGCGGCGTCGACATCGGAACCGACGGGGACGAGGACGGAAACGGGGACGCGTTCGCGTTCGAACTTGACCACCTCGAACTCGGCGGGGGAGACGACGGCTCGGCGATCGACCTTCCGACCGGCCTGAAGAACAGCATTGAGTGCTACGTCGACCTCTACGTCAGGCACGTCGTCCTGCCGAGCGTCTCGGAGATGATCCAGAGCACTGTTGCGAGCGTCCTCGACAACGACCTCCTGAAGACGGAGCTCACGCCGGAGGATCCGACGGTCCGCTTCCCGGAGACGGATGCGATTCCCGACAATCCGAACCTCGCGGACGACCGGCTCGAAGTGTATGTCGACCTCGACATCACGGGAGACGGGCAGTGAGCCAGCTGACCGTCGCCGTCTCGGAAGACGGCCTGAACGAACAGCTGCAGGCGGTCCAGGAGAACGTCGCCGTCGAGATCGAGGGGACGTTCGGGGAGGGCGGGTTCGAGGTAGCGTACGAACTGGGCGTCAGACTGGAGGAGGGGACCGTCGAGCTCCGACCCGACCGGTTCGACCTGGACGAACTCGATGTCGTCTACGAC